>CAYRDI010000021.1:668-32961 GCA_964423095.1 uncultured Micavibrio sp. | reverse complement strand
GCCCAGATGTTCGGCCAACTCCCTGTATTCCAGTTCGATCTCCACGAGCGTTTCCACATGCTCTTGCGTAAACGCATGCGGATAGATTACAACGGGCACACCGTCTGCCGCTGCCCTTCTCAAGGCTTCTTCCGTGGACGGGCCCAGCCATTTTTTCGGTCCCACCCGCGATTGGTAACAGATGGACCAGTCAAGATTCGGAATATTACAAGCGTCCGCCATTTTCTGTGCGGAGAGTTCACATTGCGCCTGATAGGGATCACCGTCTTTCACAATGTCTTCCGGAAGCCCGTGTGCGGAAAACAACAGCCGCGGTGCCTGTCCCGTTTCAATGGCGGCCTTTTCGTACACATCGCGGATCAGGGCGGCACTGGCTTTTAGAAACCCGTTTTCATCGGGATAGCAGCAAACCAGTTTTGTGGGCACGCTCAGCCCGGCTTTCATGGCTGCTTTCTTCCATGCCTGATAGGAGCTACGCGTTGTTGTTGTCGAATATTTCGGATAGAGCGGGAGCAAAACAACCTGATCCGGTCCCCAGTTATTAAAGGCCGCGACCGTTTCATCCGCCATCGGATGCCAATACCGCATGGAGACAAAGATTTTATAGTTTGTCTCCGTGCTTGTTTTAAGCAGCGTTTCGAGAGCGGTTGCTTGCGCGTTCGTATTTTCGAGAAGGGGCGATTTATCACCAAGTTCGCCGTAGCTGTTCGATGCCTCTTTTTTCGAGCGGCGAACGGAGATTAGTTTTGCAACCATCCAGCGCAACGGATAGGGAAGCCTGATGATGTTCGGATCAATAAAAAAATTGAAAAGAAACGGGCGAATGGCTTCACGTGAATCGGGCCCGCCAAGATTTAACAAAACGACTGCTGTTTTTTTCATCGTCATATTTTCCAGGAACGAACGATTTTGGCCAATTGATGAATGGAGTCTATATCCGTTTCTTTGATCACACCATGGCCAAGATTGAAAATCCAGCGGGACTTATCGATTTCAGAATAAATATCTTTCATGGCGTCTTCCATCGTCATCCCGCCGCATAAAAGGCGGACAGGATCAAGATTCCCCTGCACCGGAAGAATTTTTTGCAAATTTTCTTTGGCCCACACCGGTGAAACCGAGGGGTCGAGTCCCACACAATTCACACCCGTTTTTTGCGCATACGCAAGTAACATCGTTCCCGCCCCGCGCGGAAAACCGATCACAGGAATATCGGGATGATGGATTTTTAAAAAAGCGCGGATTTTTCGCGTTGGCTCTATCACCCATTGTTCAAACCCGTTTGCATCCAAAAGGCCGGACCAGCTGTCGAATAGCTGGATAACCTCTGCACCCGCTTTGATCTGCCCCGAAAGATAGGCGCACGATGATTCAACCAAAAGATCGATCAGTTTTTCAAAAAACCCATCATCCTCGTAGGCCTTATGCCGCGCTTTTTCAAAATCCTTGCTGCCCTTTCCTTCGACCATGTAACAGGCCACCGTCCAGGGCGATCCGCAAAAACCGATCAAAGCCGTTTGGTCAAAATTTTCCGACTTCATCAGGGTGCAGGTTTTTTCAACCGTTTCAAAAACACGGCTGTAAACTTTCCCTGTCTTGCCGGGATCAAGTTTCAAAAGATCCTTTTCGGTTTCCAATGGATCGAGTCTTGGCCCTTCACCGGTTTCGAAACGAACGGACTGACCCAACGCATCCGGTACCACCAGAATATCCGAAAACAAAATGGCCGCATCCATACCGAACCTGCGCAAAGGTTGTACTGTTACCTCCGCCGCCTTTTCCGGATCATAGACAAGATCCAAAAAACTTCCCGCTTCGCTACGCAAAGCGCGGTATTCGGGAAGATACCTTCCCGCCTGCCGCATCAGCCAAAAAGGAACGCGTTCGGCTTTACGGCCGTTCAAAACATCGAGGATCGGTTTTCTAATTTCTTTCATAACGGAACGGATCAAAGCAGATGATTCATAAAATTCATATATTTATTTTTTAAAGGTAGTAAGAGATATAGGTCTTGTGGGAATCGGGGATGGAAAATTATCCCGTGTTTTGCCCACACCCATATTTCCCCGAAGAACAAAGGGTCCCTAGTCGCCGCTTTTGCCGTTCGGACTCTTTCCCACATTCGAAAAGATTCCTTCCCACAGCTTGATAAGGCCTGTTTGGAACCTTGGCGGAATGTGAAAAAAAATCATCCCGCTTTGATCCATAGGTTTTCGGGGGCGGATTCCCACAAGACCATACAGAGAACAAAACCGTGGACGCATCATATCGGGGCCGAATCGGCGTTTGCGGGCCGAATCAACTTCCTTTATATAGGGAAATATGTTCGCCGATGCTTTTATCAAACTGGACAAGGCCCAATCCGCCCGCGTGGCGGCTTTGATCGCCCCGTTTCTGGATGTCACCTTTGATCCGGAACGCGCGAACGTCATGATCCATCATTTGAGTTTTTATGAAGGATATTTTCTGGCGGAAATTTCAGCGCACGATGTGAATCCCCCGCTGGTCCGTTCCGTTGTATGTAATGACAAGGGGGATGTTCATGTCCTGAACTGGACCAACGACATCATTTTTAAATTGAACAAGGTTGTACCCATTCAATTGAACGATGATACGATCCTGGATTACATTCGTTTTTTCTTTACCTATGTGCGTGGATCGCACGGCCGGTTTCTGATCGTCGATAGTGTGGATGACATCGATTGGCGGGAAGAACCCGCGCCGGCCGGCCGCAAAGCCCTCGGCAAGATGATCGAACCATTGCACCTTGTCCGCCGCGAAAAAGACGGAACCAGCATTTTCAAGGCCAGCATTATTTTCAAGGATTCCCTGTTTCAGGCCGAAGCCCATGTCAAACAGGATGGCCAGATTTCAATGACCAACGAAGAGCTTCTGGTCGAAGACATTCCTGTCGCCGACGATGTTCTGGGCCAATGATTTTCCGTTTAAGATTCTCTTAACCGCTTTTTTTCAAAAAAATGCGCCATTCCTTCAAAAAGCCCCTTTCAGGTGGGTTTTAGTAGGATTTGCTTAATCATTCTATCCCCATAATGGCTTTAAGGGACCGGTGCATCACGCGCCGCATAGTTATTTAGAGACTTAGGGGCAATGGACAAGAATTCTGGCACAAACGCAGGATCCAAGCGCGCAAGAGCGCGCCGCAAGCCTGTATTCATGGCGTATACGCTGAACAACACGCAGCCCGTGATCTGCACGCTGGTGGCGGATCAGCCGTATTTTTACATGGAAGACGAAAGCGTTGCCGAAGACGACGATATTCTGGGTTTCGAAGAATACGAAAACTTTGAAAAGGATATGGCCGATCTGAAAAAGAAAATGGATGCCTTCGAGAGTCTTTCCCGACAATATGAACGCGCGCCCGGCCGCCGGATCGAAGAATTTGCGGCAGAAGCCATTACGTTGTGCGAACAAAAACAGGGTTCACTGACATCCGTTTTGCAACCTGCGGACAACATCATTTCCGTTCTTTCACAAAGCCGCATGGCGAAATCATTGATCGACTTCGCGCTGAATTCTTCTGTCTATGTCGTTGAAAGCGATCAGGTCGATGGAGCCTGTTACGATGCGCTGTCCGGACAGATCATGGTACATCCCGCCCTTGCGATCGAAGAACAATGCCTGCTTGCCGTGCGCGAATTGCGCCGTCACTGGCAACACAGAAAGGGCGCGATGATCCATCCGCTGACCTTCCATCCCGATCAGGCCGTGGTGATCAACCGCGCACAGATCGCCGATCTGACAACCTCCATGATCCGCGTCTGCTGGGAGCTGCAACTCGCGGGACAACGGAATTTCTGGGAATTCATTGAAAATTCGAGCCTTGCCGATCTCGGCCGCGCCTTTGCCAGAGAAGCGTTTGTTGATTTCCGCGCACTGGCGAACGGAAAGGCGGCCGCTGCCGTTTTTGAAAGCTGGTTTTTATCCGACCGTTGCCGCCATCAGGATAAAAAACTGATCCAGTCCATGCTGGCGGATCATCAAGGATATGTCTTTTCCGATGCCCATGCGTCACGGTCTGTTTCCATAGAATTGATCAGCGCGCTGGGTGAACAGCCTTTCGGCAAAAATTACCTGGCTCCTTTTGCCCGGATGATTATCGAAGACCCGGTTTTTACCGAAGTCCGTGACCGGTCCAATGCCAATTTCCTGTGGTTTATCAAGTTCGAGCGTTCCTTCAAAGAAACGGAACAGGCCTTGCAAAGTGGGGAGGACCTTCTCGAAGGCGACATCCTGTCGGCTTCCACCACCCCGCAAAAAGACAGCAAAACGCATGGCCACAACCCGCACATCATACCGCTTCACGCAGACCGGCAAGAAGTTATCCACAAGACGGACCGGCGTTTACCCGCCGCGCTCCTTGAAGATGCCGCCCCCCGCACAAATGTCATTCACGTGCGGTTCGGGGAAGGGAAGAGTTTGTAGGGATTATGTGTTTGCGGACAGCACAGACTGTCACGCGGAGGAGTTTGAGACCTTGAGATCGGACCGGTTTCAGCGCAGATCGAAAAAAGCCGCCGGGCGGTTGTCCACCGAAGATGTGGTTTTGGGGTGCGGGCGCGGGAACGAAACGGGCTGTGCGTCTGTTGATCCGGTGATGCTGGGTTCCATCGATTCAAAAAACACCAAACTTTTTTATAATCTTGAGGCATACCCCTATGCCTTTGAGACTGACCGCGATCTGGTCAACTGGGTTTGCGCGGTAGCGGAAGAAAGCCCGACGGCGCGCGCCCTTTTTTCGTTGGCGTCCAAAGAAGGCTGGTCGATCGGCATCGAGAATTTATCGCAAAGCGGGTATGCGCTGGATGAAGACGCCCGTCGCCTGACGCTCGACCATTACGGGTTCGCCGCCCACGCACTAGGGCGATCGGCGCATTACCGCCATGCTGTTCTGCTCTCCTTTATCAAGGCTTTGCGCCATATCTGGCACATTCACATCCGGCCGGATGTTTATGAAACGCATCGCCCGGATTCCATCTTTCTTCTGGAACGTGCCATGGCCGCAGACATTCAAACGATCGCCATTCTGGCAGGTTGGGAATTGCGCGCAGCGGGTTATGCCGAAATCTGGCGTTATATTCTGGGTTCCGACGAAGGCGATATGGCCATGATCTTTACCCGCGCCATGGAAAAAGACCCTGCCGGATTTTACGATGGGTCTGTTCTGACACGCACCTTTTGCCAATGGTATGGGGATGAAACCCGCGTGGCGGAAACGGATCATGCGACGCTCGAAACCATGGACGATCTTCTGGACGATAATGCAGAAGGCATGGTTTTCGGCAAAACACCCGTCTCGGATGCGGACATAGAAGTGCTTTCCGCGCTTCCTGCCAGCATGACCTATTTAAAAGGTATGGGGCGGAATATTTTAAGCGACCCCTATTTCGTGTCCATGAATGACCCCATCAACGAAGCACACCTGTTTCAGGTCGCCTATGATTCCCGCGTGGTGATGGTCGAAGGCGTGCCGTTCCGCGACCACAAGCTGGCCCGCCTGATTTTCCCGGGTGGTAAGGTAAAAGTGCGGGATTAACGGTGTCCAGTCTTGGCGGGGCGGGGCCCAGACGCTAAGATGCCGCCATGACCGCCCGACCGAAAAAAGCGCCGATCAGCGATTTTTATATCTATCTGATTTCCGATGCCACCGGCACAACGCTTCAGGGCGTTGCCCGCGCCGTTTTGGCGCAATTCGACGACATTCACCCCATCGAGCGCTTTTGGCCCATGGTGCGCTCCGAAGCGCAGCTGCAACGCGCGATCGACGACATCCGCGAACATCCCGGCCCCATTTTGTTTACCGTGATCGATAAAAACCTGCGCACGATCTTACAAGACCTGGCAAAAGAACTCGGCATACCTTGTATCCCCGTGCTTGACCCCATGTTACGGTCGATGGCCACATATCTGTCGCGCCCCATCCGCGGCGTGGCGGGCCTGCAACATACGATGGACGAAGCCTATTTCAGGCGGATCGATGCGGTCGATTTCGCGCTGGATTACGATGACGGACAATCGTTAGACGGAATCGAGGAGGCGGATGTCATTTTAGTCGGCGTATCACGCACATCGAAAACCCCAACATGCGTGTATCTGGCTCGCCGCGGCATTCGTGCGGCCAACATCCCCCTGGCACTCGAAGTCCCGTTTCCCGAAGATGTGCTAAAACACAAAGGACCTTTGTTCGTGGGGCTCACTGAAAATCCCGAACGCCTTGTCCATTTGCGCCGTACGCGGCTACAGGCGGATGAAGAAGATACGCAATATCAGGAAAACAATTATCTCGACATCGAAAAGGTTGAACAGGAAATCAAATATGCGCGGCGATTGTTTTCGAAGCACGGCTGGCCCGTGATCGATGTTACGCGCCGGTCTGTGGAAGAAACGGCGGCGGAAATCATGATGCTTTTACAAAAACATCGTGGGAAGGGCGGGGGTCTGTCATGACGTTTATAAAATGCGGCGTGATCGGCCATCCGATTTCCCACAGCAAAAGTCCGATCATCCACAATCACTGGATCGAAAAATACGGGCTTAGCGGAAAATACGAAGCCATCGACATTGCGCCTGAGGAATTACGGGACAAAATAAAGTCGCTGCTGGACAGCGGGTATGCGGGATTCAACGTCACCATTCCGCACAAGGAAACGATCATGGCCCTGTGCGATGATATGGACGACACGGCAAAAAAAATAGGAGCGGTCAACACGCTTTACCTGAAAAACGGGAAGGTGATCGGGACCAATACCGATGCGTTCGGTTTCATCGAAAACGTCAAACGCTGTGTGCCCGGAATCGATATTTCGCACCGTCCTTCCGTGGTCTTGGGCGCCGGTGGCGCCGCGCGGGCCATCTTGTCCGGTCTGATCGGTGCGGGGGCGAATAAAATCATTCTGTTGAACCGGACGCGGGATAAGGCCGAAACGCTGGCGCATTTGAATTCTGATATTATAACGGTGCGAGATTGGGAAGTGCGAAACGGGGTGTTAAAAGATGCGGGCCTTGTCGTCAACACTACGGCCCTTGGTATGAAGGGCAAAGACCCTCTGGCCATTGATTTATTGGCCCTGCCCAGCGACGCGGTGGTCAGCGATATTGTTTATGCGCCCCTGATGACGGACTTGCTTAAAGTGGCGGAAACGCGCGGTAACAAGGTTGTTACGGGGATCGGCATGTTGTTGCATCAGGCGCGTCCCGCCTTTGAAAAATGGTTTGGCGTTTTACCGGATATTGACGCAATACTGGAAGCAAAGGTTTTGTCATGATTGTTCTGGGCCTGACCGGGTCGATCGGAATGGGGAAATCCGGCGCGGCGCGAATGCTTCGAAAGCTCGGCGTTCCAACGCATGATTCAGATCATGCCGTGCACAAGGCGTTGCTTCCGCACGGCGAAGCATTCGAAGAGGTTGCGGTGACGTTTCGCGATGCATGGGATTCCAAAAAAAGGATCATTGACCGGAGTAAGCTCGGCGAAATTGTTTTCAATGATGCAAAAAAAAGAAAGACTCTGGAATCGATCCTTCATCCGGTCGCCCAGAAAAGCCAGGAGCATTTTATCCGCGCAATGCGAAGACAGGGTAAAAAAATCGTTGCCCTTGAAATCCCGCTTCTGTTTGAAACGGGGGCCGAAAAGAGGCTGGATTTTACGATCTGTGTGACCGCGCCCGCCACGATCCAGCGCCGCCGCGTTTTGCGCCGGAAGAATATGACGGCGGAAAAGTTTGAAAAAATCCTGCAATTCCAAATGCCCGATGCACAAAAGAGGATGCGCAGCGATTTTGTCGTGCAAACCGGCATGGGATACGCTTATACCTATAGAGAATTGCAAAACATCCTTCGTATGATCAAAGGAAACCATCATGTTGCGTGAAATCGTTCTGGATACCGAAACCACGGGGATGGACCCTGCCACGGGCGACCGTCTGGTGGAAATCGGCTGCGTTGAATTGATCAACCACCTGCCGACCGGCAAAAATTATCATATCTACATCAATCCCGAACGGGACATCCCGTCCGAAGCCACGGCCGTACATGGGATCACAAACGAATTTGTCAAAGACAAACCAACCTTCGGGGAAATCGTCGGGGAATTTACCGATTTTATCCGGGAAGACCGGTTGGTCATTCATAACGCGGAGTTCGATACGAAGTTCTTGAACGCGGAGTTGCGCAAGTTTGGTTTTCCATCGCTCGACAACCGCCGCGTGTTCGATACTTTGCGCATGGCACGGGAAAAATTTCCGGGCAGCCCCGCCAATCTTGATGCGTTGTGCCGGCGTTTTGGCATTGATAATTCCAGCCGGACGCTCCACGGCGCGTTGCTCGATGCACAGTTGCTGGCAGAAGTGTATCTGGAGCTGCTCGGCGGACGGCAACAGGGTCTTGGCATCGGCGAGGTTAAAAAAGAAACCGCGGTACAAAATTCCGTTTCGGTGGAACGCGCATATCGCGAACCGCGACCATTCTCTGTTTCCGAAGACGAACAAAAATCTTTCGATGCCATGCTCGAAAAAATCAAAAACCCGATGTGGAAGAGCTAGCGTTATTGTACGGATTCAGGTAACAGGGCATCCGGCGTCGTTCTTCCATTGGCAAGTCGCCCGTTTGTTGCACTTCCCCAACACCATGCCGTACCGTTTGCGCGAACGCCGCAGCTGTGACTGATCCCCGTTTCTACAAAAACCCAGTCCGTCCATCCGGTTGCACCAGCGTCTGTTTTGACTTGTACGGGGCGAGCGGCGGAGGTGGTAGAATTGTATCCGAGTTTTCCGTTTGTACCTTGACCCCAACACCATGCCGTCCCATTTGTGCGGACACCGCAGGTATGTGCATCGCCGGCAGAAATACTGATCCAGTCGGTCCAGCCTGTGGAACTGACGTCCGAATGAACCTGTACGGGCCGTGGCTGCGTCGTGGAAGAGTCAAAGTTTCCAAGTCTGCCGTTTGTGGGAGCCCCCCAACACCATGCCGTCCCATTTGCGCGGACGCCACAAGTGTGGCTGGTTCCCGTACTGATACCAATCCAGTCGGTCCAGCCTGTGGAGCTAACGTCCGAATGAACCTGTACGGGGCGAGCGGCGGCGGTGGTAGAATTGTATCCGAGTTTTCCGTTTGTACCTTGACCCCAACACCATGCCGTCCCATTTGTGCGGACACCGCAGGTATGTGCATCGCCGGCAGAAATACTGATCCAGTCGGTCCAGCCTGTGGAACTGACGTCCGAATGAACCTGTACGGGCCGTGGCTGCGTCGTGGAAGAGTCAAAGTTTCCAAGTCTGCCGTTTGTGGGAGCCCCCCAACACCATGCCGTCCCATTTGCGCGGACGCCACAAGTGTGGCTGGTTCCCGTACTGATACCAATCCAGTCGGTCCAGCCTGTGGAGCTAACGTCCGAATGAACCTGTACGGGCCGCGGTTGATTGGTGGAGGTATCATTATCGCCCAGCCGACCGTTGGCGGCGAGACCCCAGCACCATGCAGTTCCGGCGGTGCGAATGCCGCACGTGTGACTTGTCGCGGTGCTTAAGCCGATCCAGTCCGACCACCCGGAAGAGCTGCTGTCTGTATGCACCTGTTGTGCGGTCAGATAATCGGACGTGGGAGCCGTTGTGTTGTTTCCCAAGCCTTCCCCACCCGCGCCCCAGCACCAGGCCGATCCGACAGCACCGACGGCGCATGATCTGGTGTCACCAGCGGTGATCGCTGCAAGACTTTTTTTCCAATAGGTCGCGGACAGGGTTGAAAAACCAACCCAGGCACTACCATTGCAATATTGCCACGGCGGCGTATTTGCCGCGACGTAGCGGATTTTCCCCGCTTGCCCGGCGGCGGTGCATTCATAGTCTTCGCCAATTCTGATACCGCCATTGACGTCCAGTGCGGCCTGTGGCGTTGCTGTTCCGATGCCGACATTTCCGGTGGAAGCGATGGCCATGTCGGGCGTTATAGTATCCATCCAGTTCGTAACGGTCGTATTGTTGCGCCCGATGGATAGATTGTTCGTGGAATAGTTTATGCCCATAGAACGCGGCGTCTGGAATAGTGTTGAAGTATAGGTATAAAGCGCGAGCACGTCCGTATTCGATAGCCCTATGCTGTAAATACGAAAATCGTCTATCTCCCCGCTAAAGCCCTCGTTGTTCGCTCCCGAACAACAGGTGCCGATAAAAAGATCTCCGGCGGTTGTCGTATCATATCGTATCGCATTGGCGTTTGTTTGAGAGTTGTCCAGGGCACCGTTGATGTAAATACGTTTTTGCGGCGCGGCCCCGGACGGGTTCATGACCAAGGTGATGTAATACCATTGGTCGTTTAAAATTTCCGTCGAAGAAGTAAGATCATCCCATGCGGCCGTTCGTCCCGTGCGAAAGACCAGCCGGTTGCCAAGCAGGAATGCCGAATAACTTCTGAACGGCATGCTGCCGTGGTTGTTGTAGGTTTTTTCAAAAATGGTTTCAAACCCGGGACTTGCCACTTTTGATGAATGTTTCATCCAGAATGAAATAGTTATGCTTGTAGGGCGGAGATACGCTGCATTCGCCATTCTTATGTATTGTGTAGAATTTCTGGGATCGGCCGGTGAGAAATAGGCGGAACCACCGATCTTCCCATAGCTTTGTGTCAACGTCACGCTACCATTGACCGTTCCGGCCGTTCCGTTTGTTGCGGCGACCGTTGACGAACCAACCGTATCATCGAAGGGCCAATAACCAGCGCGGTTTGCGGTGATGTCTGTCGCCCCGCCGCCGCCGTTGGTTTTAAAGCTCAGTTGAGAAGACGCATTCGATGCGGTCGTTTCGATTTTGACGTGGCTGGTGGAGGATGCGCTGTAAGATTGCGCCATGCCCGCCGCCGTAAAACCAAAATAAACACTGCCGGTTGTGGCGCTGGGTTGCAGCTTGACCGTTCCAAGTGCGATGTTATAGGCGGAGTTCAGCATGATGTTTGTGCCGCCGTCATCCCATTCCCACGCCCAGGGGCTCAGCCAGTTTGATACGCGGGTGGGGGTATCCTGATAAGCTGTTGTGAAAGCACCGTTTCCAAGCTCTCCTTCCACGTCCCGGCCCCAGCACCACAAAGACCCATCAAAATGCAAGGCGCAACCACCATATATAGAGTTCCCGAGATCAACCCATCCGCTATGGGCTTTGATGGCCGTAGGCGCATCGCGTGTTGTGCTCGTTCCGTCCGCCAGCTGTCCCTGGTTGTTTAGACCCCAGCACCAGATGGTCGTATCCGCCTTTAAGGCGCAACTCGTAGAATTGCTTACTGATACTTTCAACCACGGCCCCTCACCGACAACGCGGTAAGGAGAAACCTGATCGGCCGTTACGGTCCACCCATTGCCCAAAATACCGTTCGTATCATTCCCCCAGCACCAGAGGGAACCATCTGCCTTAATCCCGCAGGCATGGTTGTCGCTAACAGAGATACTGACCCAAGGGCCGGGATCATCGACTTGTGTGGGCGTTGATTTGCTCCCGGTCACCGATGCCCCGTTTCCTAACTGTCCGTTTGCATCGCTTCCCCAGCACCACGCCGTTCCATCTGTTTTGATGCCGCATGCGACCGATGAATCTGTTGAAATGCTGGCCCATGTACCGCTACCTGCAATTTGGTCGGGGGTTAATAATGGCGTTGTGGTCGCCGTGTTGCCAAGAATTCCATTTAGGTCATTTCCCCAAGCCCAAGCGGTTCCATCGGATTTTATCCCGAAGGCGTGGTCGTCGCCCGCTATAATCTGTGACCACGTTAGTCCGGTCCCTGCAGATATGGTTGTTGTGGGTTGCGATACGTTTGCCCCGGCTGATCCGGTCCCGGCCTGTCCCGCCCAGTTGTATCCCCAACAATAAGCCTCATTGCCCCCCTTGCGGATGCCGCAAGCAAGGCGCCCTTTTGTGGAAACATATTCGTAAGGGGCAAGATCGCTCACTCTTTGTGGTTCAAATATGTTTGCTGTCAAAGTTGGCCCGTTGCCAAGTTGTAAAAAAGTATCATCCCCCCATGACCATAAGGAGCCATCATTTTTGATAGCAAAACGTGTTCCGTCTGTAACGGCCAGCCGCCCTTCGGACAACAGGGTCCTTGGCGCATATTGTGCCATAGCGGGATATTTCGATTTTATCTTGCTTCGTTCAAATAGTTGTTTGACTTCCGCGGGTGAGAGGGCCCGGTTGTAAATGCGAATGTCATCCAGCCCGCCATCCATGGTTCTGGTTGCGTCCCCATCTTTATAACCGAATGTTGTTATTGTACCGAACGCACCGTAGTTAATCGTCGTGGCCGCTGTGCTTTCCGCATACAGGACTCCGTCGATGTAAAAACGCATGATATTGTTAGGATCGTCGAAGGTGGCGGTAATGTAATGCCAGCCCTTTCCTAAAATTTCATGGTTCGAAGTAATCGTTGTCCATGTTGATCCGTCGTACCATGTAAATCCTGGTCCTGCAGCACCATCACTGATAGATACGGAAGAACCGGCTTCTATAAAATAGGCGTTCCCGGACGTGTTCAATGCCTGTGAATTGACCCACATACCAATCGTTCCTTGGGGCGGTGATCCGAAAAGGGTATTCACAAAAAGTCCATCATCGTTCACACCATTTATATTGATGCTCGATGAACCGGTCGGCCCGTTGTCCGCCCATGTGGGTGTGTTGTGGAACGACAGGTCGTTCCCACCAACCGAGTCTGCTGCGATTATTCCTTGCCCCTCATCCATTTTCCAGTGTGAAACCAGACCTTCATCCAGCGGGTCAGTGATGGTGTTTTGAACGACGGTGGTTCCACTCGAAGCCGCCGTAACGGATAGACACGCATAGCCGTTGAGGGCTTGGATACCGCCAGTCTGTTTTGCCGCATAGATATAGGAGCCATCGCCCCACGGCCCCCATGTGGTGCCCGCGAGTGAAAGAGAGTCCGTCAAAGAAAATGTCCCGCTAAAAGTATAAACCTCTACGCCATTGTTTGTTGCGGCAAAAATATTGACGCCGTCACCCCAGATATTGTTGACCGAAACACCGCTATAACTGGAATCAACCAAGGTAAAAGAGGTGCCGTTGAAATAATAAGCCCCAATCCCGCCCGTGGTCAGGGCGGCATAAACGTAAACATTGTCCGTCCAGACATCCAAAACCTGTGATGCAGGTGTGATACTTCCGGCCAGTGTGAAGGCACTGCCGTTGTAGGTCAGGGCAATGATGCCATTCGTGGCATCCCCCACATAGACATAGTTTCCGTCGGAAATAACCGATCTTGCGTCCGTTGTGGAATAGGATCCGGCGGTGGTGAAGGTACTTCCATTAAAGGTAAAGGCCAAAAGTCCCGAAGCGCCATCCGCCACAAAAATATATCCGCCAGAAGCATAGACCCTGTTTCCTGCCGCGGATATGGCCGTGCTGCCCGCAGAAGTAAAAGCGGTGCCATTAAAGGTATAGGCGCGTAGTGTGGTGTTATCGACCGTATAGATATAAGTACCATCACCGGCCACAGAATTGACATTTGATCCTGTGGAGGAAAGAAGTGAAAAACTGGTTCCGTTGAAGCTATATCCGGCTAGCCCCGCGCTGCCGTCTGCAAGATAAAGATAGGTTCCATCGCCCCAAATATCTTTTGCTTCACCGCCAGGGTTGTGCGATGTGATGCTTGCCATCGGCCCGCCGCCGTTTGTGGTACAGTTATGGGCATCGGGATCGAAACCTGTAACCGGTGCCGTCACGGAGCCGCCGCCGGTTACGCTGGTCCATCCGCCGCCATTCATGAAATCACAGATTTCCAGTGTGGGCGGCGTTGTGCTGATGTTCCGGCGTAGCTGTTGGTCCTTACTGGCATCGCACACGCCCGTAACAGAATCGTCTCCGGGATCGCCGGGCAAAACCAGACCTTTATTTTGGAGTTGAACAGGGCCGGAAAATGTTCCTCCGCCTTGAATATCCAGATCCTTTGTGATCTGCGCTGTTGTATTGTCGAGCGGGTCCAGTTTCCATTCACCAGAGCCTATTCCGTTCGCTTCAGCGTAAGTATAGGACAGGATAACATCGTCACTTCCCGCCGGTTTGCTGACCATGGGTGTATCCGGTAAACCATCTGCCGGAGTTGTGTCGATATAGGCGTTGCAGGATGTTTGGAATGTGCCGTCTTTTCCGGCACTGATGACGGCAAGGATCGGTTGATCTTCGCGTGGTGCCCCTTCCAGACGATATGCACCTGATCCACCGCAGGCGGTCACATTGTCCGATACGGACGCCGTTCCCGAATCCCAGACGCAATATCCGTACTGGTTACCCCACGGATCGGTAAGGCTCCCCCCCATCGTTGCAGGAAGCAACCCGCCGCCAGTAGGTTTTGGCAATGCGCCGGCATCGCGATAGGGAAGGGGTTCGACAAAGCCGTCCCCGTCACAATCCCCGTTGTTTGCCTGGGATCGTGTCGCGGCGGCAACAGCAAGGCGGGTGGAGGCGACGAGATTGTTTTCGGCAATTGTTTTCCGGCTGATTTCCGCCGTGGTGACGGCCGGGCCGCGTACGATATTGTTCAAACCGTAAGTCAATAAACCGGCCACACCGATGGCGGCGAAAAGCATGACGATGGCATTCCCGGATTGTCCGGTATGCGTAGATTTTTTCAAACCTTTCAAAATTCTACCTTTCATCTCATGCCCCTATCAGAAATCCACCCACGTACTGCCGTTGCAATATTGGTAAGGCACAGATCCCCCGACATAGCGGATCGTTCCCTTTCTCGGCGGGATACAAACGCCGGTGTCATTGCCGATCCGAAGACCGCCGTTGATGTCCAGCCGTGCCGCCGGTGCCGTCGTCCCTTTCACACCCACGTACCCATTCGTGCCGATATTGATTTGCGATGTTATCGCATTCATTCCAAGCGACACCGTTGCATCGTTATTACCCAGAAGGAAGTTTTGCGTCGTGTAATCTATTCCCATGCTGCGGGTATTTGTTGCGCTGGCCGCCTTCCACGATAATTGCGCATTCCCTGTTGCAAATCCGGTTTCCAACAAATAATCCTGGTTTCCGGTATCGCGGCGGAGCCCGGCCGTTCCAGACCCCGGAAAAACAAGTCCGTTGCTCCAGCTTGCCCCGTTTGATCCATCGAAGCTGATCCCGGCGGTCGTGCCGACGAGGTAGTGGCCACCGCCGGAAGCAGTTAGAAGTGTTCCCGTATCATTCCAGACGAAGGGGTCGTTCTTGTCGTTGTTTAAAACCGGTGCCGGTGTGGGCGTATTGGCCGTGAGCACAGGCCCGTTGCCGAGCCGCCCAGAGGTGTCGTCCCCCCAACACCATACGGAATGATCCATCTTCATGGCACAACCATGGCCCATCCCGATGCTAATGGCCGTCCAAGGACCGGGATCGTCTATACGTGTGGGTTCAAGATACTGTGCGTTCAATGTGGGCTGTGCCAAAACATAGGTACTGTTTAGGCCCCATGTCCAGATGGTGCCATCCGCTTTCAAGGCAATGGCGGCATTTTGTCCGTGCGACATATCGACATCGACCCATGGGCCGGGGTCCGCAATCCGCTTGGGCGCAATAAAATCCCCCTCGACCTTTCCGGAACCGAGCATCCCGTCCTGCCCCGATCCCCAGCACCAGAGCGTTCCGTCCGCCTTGATCCCGCAGGCCGTATAGTTCCCTGCCGCGACCCTGATCCACGGGCCGGGTTCCGAAATTTCTGTCGGGGCGTTCACGTTTCCACTTCCGGTATCCGCATCCGACCCGGCCTGTCCGACATTGTTTCTACCCCAGCACCAGAGCGACCCGTTGTATTTCACCGCACAGGGCGTTGCACGGCCATATCCAAGATCCACAAACGGGCCCTCCACGGTTGTCGCAGTCGGCACGTTTTTTGTACCCGTGGCGGCACCATTCCCAATTTGTCCGTTTGAATCGACGCCCCAGCACCAGATATTTCCATCATGATCGATGGCGCAAACCGCACCAGAATAACTCGTCTTGATCTTTTTAAAGGTTTTTCCGCCGCTTACGAGACTGGGGGAGTCTTGTTGCGTTGTGCCTGCTCCGTTCCCAAGTTCCTGGTTCAAATCGTCACCCCAGCAATACGATCTTCCGCTGGCGGTGATTCCACAGGCACGTCCGTCGCCAGCGTCAACAAAACGCCAGGATTCGGAAGAGTTTACACGGCTCATCGTGTCTTGATTTGCAGTGATGATAGAGCCGTTCCCAAGATGGCCTAAAGCGTCGTTTCCCCAGCACCAAAGCGACCCATTTTGTTTAATAAGGCAGCTCCCATCGCTGGAAGTTACTTTCCCGCGATCGGCGTCCATCGCAAGGCTGAGGGCCGTCGGCGCGGCCGCGCTGGTCCCGCATTCGAAACCGGAAAAAATTTGCGCGTTTTTGGTATTTTCACCGACATACAGATAGGCCCCGTCGCTCCAGAGATTGTTGATGGCTCCCGCGAGTTTGGTTGCGGCCACAGGCCTGAAATACCGGCCATTGAACGTATAATCACGTATGATGCCCGTGCTGCCGCCGACCAGAATGTTTTGCCCGTCCGCCCAAATGCGAATCCCGGTCAAATCCGTCGAAACACTGTCGATTTGCGAAAGGGAAATTCCATCGAAGCTATAGGCAATCAAACCGTTTGCGTTTGTATAAATATAGGTACCATCGCCCCATGATTGCGTGACGGTTCCTGCATCGTCCGAGTCAACCAGCGTAAAGGCACTTCCATCGAAAGTCAGGACATAGAAAGCGGTCGTTCCACCCGAAGCATAAATATAAGAACCATCGCTCCAGACATCCTGCATATTGCCCGCGTAAGTGCCCTTGAGGGTAAAATTTGTTCCATCAAAACTATAGGCTTTCAATCCCGCGCTTCCTGCGGCCACGTATATATAGGTACCATCGCCAAAAACAGATGCGTTTGTTCCGCCCGTTGCGATAGACCCCGCGGAAGAGAGCGTCGTACCGTCGAACGTCATGGCCCGCAGATTGTTCGATGATACGGCATAGATATAGGTTCCATCCCCCCAGATGTCGGCATAGCCCGTATCGCCGAAGGCTTTGGTGTCTATGCGGGTTATGGATCCGCTCAGCGTGGTACTGAGTGCCGAAACGCCGCTGCCGCCCGTCGTGTAAACATAAGTCCCATCCCCCCAGAAACCGTAATCCGTGGCCCCTGTGGCTTCGCCCGCTTTGACGAAAGGTCCCGTACCCGCCGTTGTGCAGGACAATCCGCCGACCGGTTGGAGGGGGGCGGATGATCCATTTGTAATCGTGCCGTCGCGCGCATAAAGATCGGAAATTTCCGTTGCGCTCAAGATACGATTGAACATCATCACATCATCGATGTAACCGTGGAAAAAGTTTTGTTTTGTGATGCCGCCCAAAGCCCCGATTGTGAGGGGGTACGAAGCATCGACCTGATTTGGTCCGCCATTCGTATTCAGATCATAGGTTAGAATCTGCACGCCATCGACGTATATGATGATTCCGCTTGCCGTGACTCCGCCGTCCCATGTGCTGCAGAGTTGATGCCAGCCACCGGGGGAAACGCCGGTTGCCTTCACCCTCTCGCTTTTGTCTGCAAGGAAAGTAACGCCACCGGTATCTTCATAATACATGGTTATCCCGATCGTGTTTGGTCCACCGCCTGCGTTACCCTTGTCAAAAATTCCGGAAGGATAATTCAGGCTTGGATCGGGTTTGATCCACGCACAGACGGTAACAGGGGAAATATCATTCACCACCGCGGGGTTTCCGACATTGACGTAGGAGTTGCTGCCCGCTGCCCCGTTGAAGTAGGCGGCATTACCTATCCTTCCCGGTACGAAAGCAACAGGGCCTTTTAAGCTACCGATGCTGTTGTTGACGGAACTGTCTTTAGCGACCGTTCCACCCAGTTCATCGAACTTCCACCATCCGATCAATCCGCTCGGTGGGATAAAGGGATCGCTGGCTTCCGCCGCGCCGCCAACGGCGGTGTAAAGAGTTTGTACCTCGTTGTCTGTCAATGCGCGGTCATAGATGACAACGTCATCCATCAATCCTTTGAAGTGATAATTTCCCGCCGCCCCGAGATTGTCCCCGATGATCCAGTTGAACGTGGAATCGTTTACAGGCGTATTACCGGAAGCACCGCCCGAAGCCGTTTGGGTTAAACGCACGCCGTTCACGTAAAGTTTTACACCGGCCTGCGTTGTTCCGCCGTCCCAGCTGCCGCAGACATGAATCCAGTTGTTTGTCGGCCAGATAGAGTTTGTGTATTCCGAATATGGCGCGCTTCTCGAAGATGCCCCGATCCTGTACATGGGGGTCTGGCTCATATACAGGAAATTTTCCTGACCACGGTCGCCGCCCGAATTGGCTTTTGAAATAATTGTCGGCAAAGTTCCGCTCATACCTGTCGTATCGGGATCAATCCATGCACACATCGTATATGCGGTCAGATTGTTTAGTGCTGCGGGGGATCCAAAATCGATTTTCGTGCTGGAACCATCGAAACGTAAAGCGTAGCCATTTTTGCCGCCAACCCAGTCGGTCGTCGTATTGAATCCTGTCATCGTTCCGGCATAGGAAGAAATGGTATCGGTTGTACTTGTTGATCCCGGCCCTTCATCGAATTTAAACCAGGCAACGGTACCCGTAGGCAGGCCGGAAGATGGTGGGGCACTGCCGCCGAAGGAGATGGCTGTCCATCCGCTGCCCCCCGTAAAGTCGCATATTTCAAGAGAAAGCGGCGATGTGGATGTATTGATCCGGAGTTGTTGATCCGTACTCGCGTTACAGGCGCCCGTCACGGAATCATCGCCGGGGTCTGCCGGAAGGATCAGTCCTTTTTGCATGAGGTTTAAAGCACCCGTGAACGCCGCAGAACCTGTGACATCGATGTTTTTGTCGATCGAAGCGGTATCCGGTGCGGTATCGGTCACTTTCCAGAGGTCTTCCCCGCCAAGGCCGGTCGCATCATCATATGTATAGGTCAAGACGATGTCATCGCTGCCCGCTGCCCTCGATACCGGTGTGGCCGTCGGGTAAGCGTTGCAGGTAGTTGAAAATTTTCTGTCCCGGCCTGCGCTGATGACCGCAACCACGAGATCGGATGTTGCCGTTCCGCCCTGCAACCGTCTTGTTGAATCGACGCATGTTCCATCCCCAAGGTTCCATGCACAATACCCATATTCCGTGCCCCACGGATCCTTTGTCGAAGCACCAATATCCGTAGGCAACCATCCACCGCCGATCGGTGCGGGTAAAGACCCGGGGTCGCGCGTGGGAAGGGGTTCGACGAAATTATATACGGAATCCGTATCGCATTGCCCAAATGTCGGCCCGGTTTTTGTTGATTCCTGAATGGCCAGTCTGGCACCGGCCATCATTTTTTCTTCTGCCAGCGTTTTTCGTGTGGTGTCGGACATCGACGTGACAATTCCCTTAAGGACATTCGATGTGCCGACGGCAAATGCACCCACAATGATGATGGAAGAAAAAAGCAAAAAGAAGATGTTTCCGCCCTGCGTTTTATGGCGGTTTATCTTTTTATTTTGGAGATGGTGTTTTGTTTTCATCATCATCCTTTATTGTATCCGTACCGGGTAGAGGCGATCGACGGCGGTTTGTCCGTCGCCGAGCTTTCCGCTACTTGGCGAACCCCAGCAATAAAGATTACCATTGGTCCGAACACCGCATGTATGGCTGTTTCCCGCTTTGATCGATACCCAATCGCTCCATGCGCCGGAGCCCGTATCTGTTACCACCTGATGGGGGCGGTCATACCAGGTCGTATTGGCCGAACCCAGCGTGCCCGATCCGTTGGCACCCCAGCACCATGCCGTACCGTTCACGCGCAGGCCGCACGCGTGGCTTTCTCCCGCGCTGATCTCTATCCAATCGCTCCAGGCTCCCGGCCCTGTATCGGTCTGTACCTGCCGCGGCACGCTCCCGTCAGGGGAGGTCCCGCCATCACCCAACATACCAGTCCAGCCATCCCCGCCCCAGCACCACGCCGTTCCGTTCGACCGCAAACCACAAGTCGAGGAACTTTTCCCGGCACTGATTTTAACCCAGTCCGTCCAGTATCCAGTGCCCGCACTATCATACACCTGCACCGGAAGGCTGTTTGCGGCGGAGGTCGTTGTGTTGTTGCCCATGCAACCACCATCGGAATCACCCCAACACCACGCGGTGCCGTTTGACCGCAGGCCGCAGTTACAGGTATTTCCCACACTGATCTGTTTCCAGTCACTCCAATATCCGGTGCCCGCGGAATCCTTAACTTGTCCAGGGCGCCCGAGGTCAGGCGTGGTTGTTCCGTTGCCCAGCCGTCCGTTTGCCGAACTACCCCAGCACCATGCGGTGCCGTTCGCGCGCAACCCGCAGCTTTTGTTGGAAAATTCCCTGTTGGTCAAAAGCCAGTCGCTCCAACCGCCGGGGCCGGTGTCGGTTTGTATCTGCCCCGGCCGGTTCAGGTTGGGGTAGGGCCAGGGGCCGTACCCGCCGGAATCGGCGTGGGGAAGACCCCATGACCATGCGGTGCCGTTCGTGCGGACGCCTGTGGTGGTGCCGAGCCCCATATCAACTGTTTTCCAATCGCTCCAACCCGTGCTGCTGACATCCGAATGAACCTGTACGGGCGTCAGGCGGTCAGCTGCCGTCTGGTTGTCGCCAATCGCTCCGTCTCCTGCCATGCCCCAGCACCAAAGCGTTCCGTTCACTTTAATAGCGCAGGTGTTTTCCCCGCCCATGCCTAAAGCGTCAGGCTCCGTGCTCCACGGTACAACAATCGTTCCAAAGCTCTTCCACGATGTACCATTGCAGTACTGCCATGAGCCACTGTTATAATCGATCGTGCCGGCGCGTGAACTGTTACACGCACCGCCATCATTTCCGATTTTTACGGCACCTTCGACATCTGCTTTTGCGCGAACATGGCCTTTTGTACCAAACCCGACATCGCCCGAGTTTGAGACCTCCATATCCGGAAACAAATTCAAGACCGAAGAGGTGGCGCCGCTACCATTCCGGCTGAACTCCAAGGACCCAGACACATAATCAAGGCCGACAGAGCGGATCAGATTTATGCCCGGTGAATAGCTATTGTAAAGTCTCAGGACTTCCGCATCTGTCAACTGTCGGTCATATACGCGGACATCATCGATGTCGCCGCTGAACCAAGGTGCCGCCGATGTTCTTACGGCACCGATGTAAAAAGAGCCCGTGTTGTAGGAAATAACGTCTGTATAGGTTGCGGAGTTGTTCAAGGCCCCGTCCAGATAAAGTTTAAAGTTGTTTGTGCCGGCCGAAGGATCATAGGATCCCGTGACGAAATACCATGTGCTTGCCGAAATCGTGTTTGTTTGCAGGAGTTCCCTATAGTTTGTGGCGTACCCAAAACGAAGCGCGAGCTTGTTGTTAGTGGCACTGGCCTGTACGCCAAAACTCGTATAGGTGGGGCCCGTGTTCGGGGGATAATCTTTTCCCACGATACCTGTTTGCGCCGTCAAGGTGCCGCTGCTCCGCATCCAGAAGGAAAGGGTGAACGCTTTGGGCTTAAAAGAGGCAGCATCTGGAGCAGAGATATAGGATTGAACGACGCTACCATTAAAGGCGGCATTGCCGTTCAATTTTCCGCCCGCCGGTGCCCAGGTCACGGTATTGTTGATCGTGCCCGTGTTTCCACTGATCATGTCAACGGCGGTCGTCCCGGCACTTTCATCGAGTTTCCACCGTGCGACAAGACCGGGGATGTTGTCTTTTCCGATGGTGTTTTGGGTCGTCTTAAACCCGACCTGCGGGGAATAGGTGCCGCCTCCGTTGGTTTCCAGGGTTAGCTGGCTTCCCGTGGACGATTGCAGGAAGTTTTGTCTTCCGGAAACGGAAGAATCAAACATAAATCCCTTTGTTCCTGCTGTTCCATCTTCGGAAATGGCGCGACCTGTACCGATATTGATTCCAGCCGCATTATAAGGGGGGCCAAAACTTGTGATGGTCAATGATTCGGCGATAGGCCATTTTGGACCTTTTATAAATTCGATCCGGTAGGGCGACGATTGCGCCGTCGTAGTGCCAGTTCCGTTCCCTAGCTTTCCATTTGAATCGCTACCCCAGCACCAGACGCTCTCATTCGCTTTGATGCCGCATGTAAAATTATTTCCCGCCTCAAGAGCGATCCAGCTCCCACCGCCCACGACCGCTACAGGAAGTGGTTGCCCCGCTGTTCCCGCATTTCCGAGCTTTCCGTTTGTCCCGTGGCCCCAACACCATGCGGTTCCATCCATCTTGATGCCGCATATATGGTCGTTTGAGGTTGAAACATTGCTCCATGCCCCTTCGGTTCGGATTTGTTCCGGTTGGTATCCTCCTGTGCTTCCGGATCCTGTTGTGTCCGTATCGCCCCAGCACCACGCGGTGCCATCTGTTTTAATACCGCAACTGGCAAAGCCGGCGGAGATGTCTTGCCATGGGCCCGGTTCTTTTATCCTGACGGGGACATCGACATTGGCAGCGGGTGATCCGTTTCCGACAGATCCTATTGAATCATCACCCCAGCACCACGCCGTATCATCGACTTTAATGGCGCAGGCCGTCGTCATACCAACCGATATTTTTTTCCACGGGCCGGTTTCCGATATAGCGGCGGGGGAAGTTTGGGCGGAGGATGTGGCTCCGTTCCCCAAAACGCCATTGGTGTCATTTCCCCAACACCATGCGGTTCCATCCACTTTAATGCCACAACTTACATCGGTGGCAACGGCAATGTCGTTCCACAATTCTGTTCCAACCTGGTATGGGCTTGTCTGATCCCCCGTCGTACCGCCATTCCCAAGTTGCCCACTGGCATCATTTCCCCAGCACCAGAGCGTTCCACCTTTTTTGATCCCACAGGCATGATCTTTCGAAATAACGATTTTTTTCCATTTTTCCGAAGAGACAACACGCACCGGACTTACACTGGGCGTCGTTGTTCCATTCCCAAGTTGCCCATTTGTATTGGTACCCCAACACCACGCAACACCTTCCAAATCAATATAGCAGGCTGCATCCGCCGTATTGTTGCCGGACACCGCAATCCGGCCTGTGCGTGGATCAATATTCGATGTCTTGTTAAACTTTTTACTCTGAAGGACCAGGAAGAAATCCGATCCGCCGTTGACATCGATATAATTTTCTCCAGGCAATTTCACCGGCGTCGCCTGATTGCTGGTTACATTCGGGCCGTTCCCGAGCTGCCCTACGTTGTCCTGACCCCAACACCAGAGTTCGTTGTTGGTGGACAGCCCGCATCCGCTGCTTTCCCCAAAAGAAACCTTTTTATAAGTACCGCCGCCCAAAACCCGGGCCAAGACATTCGTGTTTCCAGCAGTGAGGCCATTACCCACGCGGCCGCCTGTCTGGTTCCCCGCGCACCATATCTGGCCGTTGTGTCTTAAAACACAGGTCGTGTTGGGCCCCGCACTGATCTGTGCGATGTCATTGACGGTAGTTGTTACGGCAGACGGCGTATTTTGAACGCCACTGGTTGCGCCATTGGCGAAATTTCCATTGGCTGTTTCCGTACCCCAGCAATATGCGGACCCTGATTTGGTGACGCCGCACGTACTCGGTTGGTAAAGATTGGCATCGATTTGTAAAAAATTATTCACCGTAGAAACTTTCACGGGTATGGCTGAATTGCTATTCGCCGCATTCCCCAACTGCCCGCCTGTGCCGCCGCCCCAGCACCAGGCCTCCCCGTTCTGCCGTACGGCGCAGGTGTGATTGTATCCTGCACTGACATCGACATAGTCTTTGTTCCCGGTAACTTGTACAGGAATTTGCGAGGTGGTTGTAGTTACACCATCTCCAAGAGCGGTAACGCTCTGCGTGTCTCCCCAGCACCAGATTTCACCTGTTTCTAAAAGGGCGCAAGCATGCTTATTTCCAGCCGAAACTTTTTTTACATTGCCCAGACTGGCAACAGGGTATGCCGGTGAATCCACGGAACCATAAGTGCTGCCATTGCCAAGATGGCCATTGGTGTCATCGCCCCAACAATATATTTTGCCGTCTATGTTGACGCCGCAGGCAAACTGATCGCCTGTGTCTACTTGTACAAAATTATCGCCGTTTAAAACCTCTCTGACGGAATCGGTGTTGGTATAGCTAGATCCGTTACCCAGACGTTCGTTGATGTCCGTTCCCCAACTAAACAACTTTCCAATCTCAACGGTTTTGGGAGCGTTTAGAACGGCATGTGTCGTATCATACAGGTTCGAAATATCCGTATCAGTCAGGGCGTAGTTATAAAAACGCACGTCATCCAAAAGTCCTTTATAAGATTCCAAAGCCCCGCCGCCAGAACCCAAAGAAACGTAACCGGCACTGGTGGTGTCATAAGCCATGGTGTCGGTTAGCGTTTTTGATGTATCAAGAACGCCGTTGATGTAAATCTTCTTTTGCGGTGCGGCCCCCGCATGATCGTACGACACCGCAACATGCACCCACGCGCCATCAAGCGTTACGCCATCCGAGCTTGCAAGCGTGTCTGTTCCACCCGACCCTTCGGTGGTAAAGACAAGCTGGTTGAAATTTCCGGCGTTAAATCCAATACCAATGCTGCTTTTGTTGCCGGGGTAGACTTTTGAAAACATTTTTCCGCTTGAATCGGATGTCCCATTCCGCTTCATCCAAAAACTCACGGTAAAGGCCGTTGGTTCAAAAACGGCGTTTCTTTGGATAAGAATTGATTTGTTACTGGCCGCATCGAAATCGATGGCACCATCGATCATCCCTTGGGTTGGGGCCCATAAGGGAGCATTTTGCAAAATCCCCGCATGCCCGCCGGCGGAATCAACCGCCACGGTTCCTGTGCTGGCATCGAGTTTCCAGAGAGCGATCAGAGAGCCCGTTGTCCCACCCGATCCTGCGCCGCCGGAAATGGCATTCCATCCCAATCCGCCTGTGAAATCGCAAATTTCCAGTGTGGGCGGGATGGTGGAGGTGTTTCGGCGCATTTGTTTGTCATTGGCGGCGTTGCACGCACCGGTGATGGAATCATCGCCGGGGTCTCCCGGCAAAACCAGACCGCCGGTGCTTAAGACAATTTTGTCCGAAAATGTTCCACCGCCCGTAACGGCGATGTTCTTGTTTGATTGTGATGTTGTGGACGGGCTGCTAACACTGGGTTTCCAAAGATCATTGCCCAGATTGTTGGCTTCTGCATAGGTGTAAACCAGAACAATATCGTCGCTGTTCGCGGCCTTTGTAACCAAAAGCGCGTTTGGAGAAGCACCGTTATACGCCGAACATGTGGTCTGGAACGTGCGATCTTTTCCCGCGCTGATAATCGCAATGGCCGGGCGATTGTCGTTGGGTGATCCGGCAAGCCGGCCCGTGGCTCCGCCGCAACCCGCCTGCGCAATCAGGGAACCCGAATCCCACGCGCAATACCCGTATTCGCTTTTCCAGGGGTCGATCGAATCCGGCACCAGTGTCCATGCGGGCGGCCCCGACCCCCGCGGCAACCATCCGCCGCCGGCGGGATGGGGATTTGTGCCGGCATCGAAATAGGGAAGGGGTTCGATTTTGCCGTCACTATCGCAATCACCGCCTGGTATGCCGCCTAGCGTGGTGGCCCCGACGATAGCCATGCGTCCCGATGTGATGACGGTGTTTTCGGCAACGGTACGCTTTGTAACATCGGTCATGCCCTTGACCGGTCCGCGCAAAACGGTGTTGAATCCGTAAGCTACTGCACCAAGCATGGCCACCGCCGCGAACAGGGTGAAGAAAATATTTCCCGATTGGGAACGATCGCACATCGGTTGGTATTCCGGGCATCCTTTATGCCGGAAATATCCTCGACCCGATCCATTGTTTTTCATATATAACAAGAATGCGTCCCCGCCGACCCGCTATAATTTCCATAGAGCATGAATGGAGCCATACTCCCCCAAATACCATTATCTCTTTGAAATTATTAAAAACCGATAAAATTTTAGGCAATTAGATCCGCAGATTCTAACTTATTGTAAAATAACAAGAATTTACGGGAAGCCCAAAGACGTACACAGACCCCTCAATGCTACCTGAGAACAAGCCTGTGGAAAAGAGGGTTTTCTGCTTTGGGAAAAAGAAGTTAGGCGGCTTCGCCTTGTGTCCTTTTCAGGTTGCTTTCATACATGGCCCGAAAATCGATCGGGTTTAAAAGCAGAGGGGGCATCCCGCCTGCTGAAACGGCGTTGGCCAGCATCTGGCGCGCGAACGGGAAGAGCATTTGCGGGACTTCGACATAAAGGATGTACCGTCCTTGTGTCTGTGCCGTGTCCTTGAAACTGACCAAGGCACTATACGAAATTTCCGAAATGAACAGCACCTGATCCCCCCGCATGGATTTGACCTTCAGGGTCAGCGTGGATTCATAAAGATCGGAAATCTGGTCGTCGTTGATCTTGACGGCGTCCAGAACCAGATTGACATCCATTTCCGGGCGACCTTCGGCCATTTTCAGGGATTCCGGTGCGTGGGGATTTTCAAAAGAAAAATCCTTAACGTACTGCGCGTGTATTTGCACCTGTGTGGGTTTCAAATCGGCATCCACCCGCTTTTTCATTATTTCCGCATCATCCATTATGCACCTGTAAGGCCTATTTTATTGAACTTCCAACGCGTCTTAGCATGAAAGGATATGGGCGTCCAGCATTACTCCTGTCGGTCGGTCTTGGTGGGGATTTGTGGATTGTCTTCTTCGAGAACGCGGTAATCTCCCTCGATAACGCCTTCGTCGGGCTGGTTTTGTTGTGCGGCACTCCGCGACCATAAAAAATTAAAAAAAGAAGTTTTACGCAGGTGGGAACGCAAGCCCGGCACCAGCAGCAAAATCCCGAAAAGATCGCTGATAAACCCTGGAAAAAGGAATAGAAAACCCGCCAGCACGCGGCAAAGGGAATCGAAGACATCCCCGCCGTCCGTCCGCTTTTGCGTGAAGAAGGCGCGCACCATTTCGGCCCCTTCGAATTGCAGCAAGAAAAGGCCGCCCGCCATAAAGAGCATCTCAAGAAACGCTGCGCGCAAAAAACCAATATCCGAAGCCACGCCCGCAAAGACGAGAGCTTCGACCATCGACAGTAAAAAAACGATACGCCCTAAAAACACCATGATTCCCTGTGTATCCTGACCTATGGAATACGCTATACGCCGTATGGCGGTTTGGACTTTCCTTTTGTCACGAAGTTTGTGATAAAGTAATTGTGAATTTCATTCTTTGCAAACAAAAGGGATAAGCCCGCCGTGCAAACCGATCTGATCTTGTATGCCCTTGTTGCCGCCGGCCTCGTCTTCTGGCTGCGCAGTGTTTTGGGTACGCGCAGCGGCGATGAACGGGAACGCCCCAATCCATTCGCCACGCCGGTCCGCGATAAATCCACCTCTTCGCCCGACGCGCCCTCTTTCGATGAAAAGGACGGGCTGCCTATTATTGCTGTCAAGCCGGTGTTGCCGCGCAATGTTTCCATTGTTTCCGAAACCGTAGAGGCCGACCTTGCGGATTTTGCACGGCGTGAATCAGGGTTCGATGTTGGTCATTTCGCACAAGGGGCGCAGGATGCGTTTGCGCTGATCGTTGAATCCTTTGCCGCAGGGGATCGCCAAACGCTGAAAAACCTTCTTGAACCGCAAGTCTATGGTGCCTTTGATGCGGCCCTGAAGCAGCGGGAGCAATCCGGTGAAACCATGTCGGCCGAAATCCACGCGGTGCGAAAGGTCGAAATTCTGGAATGTCGCGCGGATTCAAAAACGGCCTATATCACTGCGCGGTTTATCGCGGATGAAACCTGTGTTGTGCGGGATCGTGAAAACAAGATACTTTCTGGCGATCCGGACCGCATTACCGAAATGAACGACATTTGGGTTTTTTCCCACCCTCTGCGCAGCCGTGATCCGAAATGGCTGGTTCATGAAACACGCGATGGCGATGTCCACGAAGACAGTAAATTGCGTGTACCGGACACGGTATAGATATTTCCAAAACCCTTTCTTCATGCGATAAAGAATCATCGTGTTTTCCGGTGATGAAGGGATAATCCGCGCATGAAAAAAATTTCCGTGTCCTGCTGTATGGTTCTTGCGTTGGTGATGGCGGGGTGCGCGGGCACACCGAAACCTTCGGATGAAAATGCAGCCCTGATTTTAACGCCGGCATCTTTTTCGGATTTAAAAGGATGGGAGCAGGATGACCTGAACGATTTTCTGGCGGCCGCGCGGGCCAGTTGTGCGCGCATCGTCAAAAAAGCCCCCGATGCATCTTTTTCTTCCGACCCTGCTTTTGGCACGTATGGCGCATGGCAACCTGCCTGTCGTGACATGCTCGCACAGGATTTATCGGGCCCCGGTTTAAAAGATTTCCTGCAAAAAAACTATAAGGTCGTTTCGGCCACCGCCTCCGGGAATCCTTTGGGGTTGTTCACGGGATATTATGAATCCACGTTGCATGGGTCCCGCACGCGGCACGGGAATTATCAGCATCCGCTACTCGCACGCCCCAATGATCTTGTGATGGTCGATCTGGGGGAATTCCGCGATGCGCTGAAAGGTCAGAGAATCGCGGGACGCGTTATCGATGGAAAACTGAAACCCTATGAAAACCGCGCGGCGATTGTCGGCGGAAAATTGCCCGCATCCCTTAACCACCCGCTTGTCTGGCTCGATAATCCGCAGGATGCGTTTTTCGTTCAGGTGCAGGGATCGGGGATCATCCATCTGGATGACGGCGGAATCATGCGGGTGGGATATGACGGACAGAATGGCCACGCGTATTATGCCATTGGCCGAGAACTAGTCAAACGCGGCGTCTATACAAAGGATGAAGTTTCGATGGATTCTATCCGCCAATGGATGGTTCAAAATCCGGATCAGGCGGATGAGTTGATGAATACCAATCCCTCATACGTCTTTTTCCGCGAACTTGCCGAAGAAGACAAAAAACAAACCGGACCGCAGGGCGGGGAAGGGGTTTCGCTCACCGCCGGCCGCTCGCTTGCTATCGATCACAGCAAAATCCCCTATGGTATTCCTGTCTGGCTCGATCTCGTTTACAACGATGCGGCCTCCACACCCATTCGCAGGTTGGTAATGGCACAGGACACGGGCGGTGCGATCCGCGGCGCAGTACGCGGCGATTATTTCTGGGGTTCGGGCGAAACGGCCGAAAAAATGGCCGGGCCGATGAAGGCAAAGGGCCGGTATTATTTCCTGTTGCCGAAGGGAATGTAGGAGAGAGAGGGGTATTTATTCCCCATCCAGACTGTCATCGCGCAGTTGTTTGAAATAATAATCGCCCGATTTTTCGTATCCGGATTGTTCATACAGCTTTGCGGCCTTGTTCGCGCCGATGTCTGTATCAAGTTCGATCAGGTAACACCCTTCTTCGCGGGCCCTGTCTTCGGCAAACCGGATTAATTGCGATCCGTATCCGTTGCCGCGGAATTTTCGATCGACCACGACATGTTCGATGTAGGTGACAAACCCGTCATGCAGGTTGTGGTTGGCGATCACCCCGATGACGCCGACAACCTGTTTGCCCACCTCGCCCACGAACATACGGTATCCCGTGGCACGAGCGACGAATACGCGGCGCGCATAGGTTTGCATATCCAGTTGAGGGAAAAGCTGACGAATGATCGGATAGGCCAGATGGTAATCCGTATCTGATCTGGCTTCGCGGATGGTCAAGGTACCTACGGTTTCGGTTGTCATGCGGGTGTCTCCAAGAATGAAGCCATCCTACCATGAAACCGCTTAAAATCGGTAAAGGTGGCAAAGCCTTTGATCGGACAAAAGAAAACCCCCTTGGTTGCCCAAGGGGGTCATACTGAAAACTCTTTTAAGGTTTAGAACGTCCCGCCGCAGGCTGCTGCCTGGTTCAGGTTGTCCGCGAAGCTG
Organism: uncultured Micavibrio sp.; assembly: GCA_964423095.1. GTDB lineage: Bacteria > Pseudomonadota > Alphaproteobacteria > Micavibrionales > Micavibrionaceae > Micavibrio_A. The sequence goes on along the minus strand of CAYRDI010000021.1, from coordinate 3,046 downwards.
CCGTTATACACCACGTTAACAACCTGACCGGTTCCGGCGGTGTTCATCGCGCTGCTCCAGCAAGCATCATTCTCTCCACCCGCTTGGGTTTCGATGTTGTTCAGATCGTCCGGAGCATTACCACCGGCGGCCGGTGTAATGTCGTTCAGATTGCCCGGATTGTTCCCGCCATTTCCACCGTTCCCGCCAGCGGCTGGCGTGATTCCGTTGAAATTAACGGGGTTCCCGCCGCCCGGAATGTTCGGCAATCCGAGGATTCTGACGTTCAGGCCCGTAATATCGCCGTTAAACGCTTGGAAACGGTTGAAGATCAGGCTTTGGTTGATATCAACAACGTCCGGAACAAAACCGAACCAGAAGATGTCCGTGGTCGCATCATCCGGGAAGTGACGGAATTTTGCTTCCAGCAGATCGAACTGCTCTTGTGTCAGAACGCCGGCTGTATCCGAAGGACGCAAGCCATCATAGGTGGAGTTCAGACCATTCAACCAGATTGGTGTTCCTTCGTTGGTGAAGGCTTCTTCTTCCAGATCCACGTAAAATTGAGCAATGTTCGTGAAAATCTGTTGGCCGATCGTTCCGCCGAAATTGGTCGGTGTTTCAGGATAAGGCGTGGAGCCAAACCCATCATCATCTACCAGGTTCAGGTTTGCAAAAGCCGGTTCTTCGCCACCAAAGTTATAGGGGGCAAAACGCAATCCGATACGCCCATTGCTGAACGTGTTGGTTGCGCCGGTCAGATCGATCAGGCCGCTTTCAAATTCGGCACCGATGTCAAAGTTAGAGAAGCCGTTTCCGGAAACGATCACGTTCGTATGACCGGGGCCGGAAATGTAAAGCCCGTGGTTGCCTGAATTCGTGACATCGTTGCCATCACCTTCATTGTTGCCGCCGATCAGAACGGGGGCCGCATAGCCGTAACCGTATCCGTAAATAAACGGCAACAAGGCGTTTCTTTCATCATAAGTGTCAATGTAGGTAAGAAGGTTATTGTTGACCTGTATTCCGTCATCCAGGCTGTTTTCCACCGTGTTGCGACGGATGACAACCGAATACGGTGTGAAGTAACCGCCTTCATACAGGCCGCCTTCAACACTCTTACCTACGGGACCTTCAAAGTAATCATAAACGCCCACATTGTTGACGAAGATACCATCCGCACCCCATTCATCGGCCCCTGTACCGTTGCCGATGATTTTGGCGAAGGCTTCTTCCGGAAGCTCTTCGTCGTCGCCAACCCAACCAGAATTGATGACAGTGTTGTTATCGATCAGTGTCGAAGACACGTATTCGACATCAATGCCATCGTCGCCGGAGTTGTTGACGTTGTTGTGGATGATGTCAACGGCGTAGCCGGCAAATTCTCCGGACTCGCTTTCGCCAACCTCTACGTACTCATAGCCATAGGGGTAGACATCTTGTACATGGATGCCGTCGCCGCCGCTGTAGTAGTAGTCAGACTGGCCATAGCCTTCGGACGGGCTGCCCCAGCCGGAATTGGTAACGGTGTTATCCATCACAAGAACACGGCCTGTTGAACCATATGGATAGCCATACCAGCCTTCATATTCGCCGTATGTGCCCTCGAAGTGGTTGCCTTCTTCTTCATAATCATCTTCGTACAAAGATGTTTTAAGAAGCGATGCTTGCATAAAGCCGCTGGTGCCGAGGATTTCGATACCGTCATCCAGGCTGTTGCTGACTTCGTTGTGTGCAACGACAACATTGTACTCGCCGTTGCCGTAATCGCCTTCCCGATAGTGGTTTTCCAGTTCGTAGGAGTAACCCCATGGGTTCAGGTAGACATCACGGACATGGATGCCATCGGCACCATATTCATCCGCTTCATTGTAAACATAGCCTTCACCACCGACACCGGAATGATCGACATCATTGTCAGCAATGTAAACGTAACCTTCAACATTGACGGCTTCGATACCGTCATCGCCGCTGACGTTCACATTGTTGTTCGTAATACGAACGATACCCGGAGCGTATCCCCAGTACCCATACAAGGATTTCGCATATTCGTAGTCGTAATCATCCTCTTCATCTTCGATGTAGACTTCCTGACCGTGTATGTTGCGGACGTGTATGCCATCGGCACCAGCGTAGAATTCATCATAGCTGCTGTAGTCAACCGGTTCTTCATCGTCAATAATAACACCAAGACCCGATTGGGAGATCGTGTTGTAATTTATCTCGACCGCATTTCCGTCATGGGCTTCGATACCATCGTCGCCGGAACGGGAAATCGTGTTGTCGGCAATATAGGTATTGTCGAAGTTAGAGACATGAATGCCATCCCAGCCGGAATAGTCGATCGTGTTGCTTGTAATTCTGGAAGCGTAAACATGATCAACAAAAATGCCGTTCTT
>CAYRDI010000021.1:0-658 GCA_964423095.1 uncultured Micavibrio sp. | reverse complement strand
GCATTATAGATACCAATGCCATCTCCAAGCGCATCACCGTTGTTCAGGATATTTACATAGTCTCCGTTGGTTACCAGAATTCCATTGCCGCCGACATCGTCAACCGTGTTGTTGAAGATAATCGCGTTGCCAAAGTCGTTCAGGTAAATGCCGTTGTCGGCAATCGGGTCTATGCTGTTGTTGCTGATGTCAACGAAGCCACCCGACACGCCATCAACGGCGATACCATCGCCCGTGGAACCATCGAAAATGGGGCCAAAGCCGGCGTTTGTAACGGTGTTGTTCGAAATCGTAACATCGCCGTTGATGTTTTTGGCTTCGATACCGTCATCCGTGCTGTCATTGACGATGTTGCCGACAATGCGGACGATACCGTTGATGGTATTCGCCAGAATGCCGTCTTCAACGGAATCGCCGACATCATTGCCTTCGATGTTCGTATTGTTCGTGTATTCCACACCGATCCCGGCCGTGACATTCGAATCACGCACCAGGTTGTTCAGGATGTGAAGGTTGTTTGTGGCAACCCCGTAGATTCCGACGCGGGTGGAATGGGCGATGTCGTTGCCGATGACGGTGTTTTCATTTCCACCGTCAACCTTTACGCCATCCCAATCTGCGTTGCGGATATAGTTTCTTTCACCTTCACCGAGGCCGC
>CAYRDI010000020.1:28622-33326 GCA_964423095.1 uncultured Micavibrio sp. | reverse complement strand
GCTGCGCCCAGTCATGGGTTTAGAATTTATGCAGGTAAAGTTATTTAACAATTTTTGCTGGATTTCCTGCAATGGTTGATCCTCTTTGGCGAAATGATTTTGTTACAACTGATCCGGCACCAACTAGCACTTCCTCTCCAAGTTCTACATCTTTTAAAATTATTGTATTAAATCCTATCCAGGATTTTGAATTGATTACAATCGGAAGAAAAGAAACGCCGTACCATTTTCTAGTGGACACCATGTTTTTTGGATTTCTTAGATAATCATTGTAGCATTCAATCGTATCATTTTTTCTTTCATTCCAGTTTATGGCATGGTTGTCCGTGTCAATAAAGTGACAGCCCCATGATACAATGACGTCATCTTTGATGTTTATGGATGTGCCGGAAATAAGATGGGAAGCTCCGATCTGGCACCTTTCCCCTACCCTTATTTCCGCAGTTTCTCGTAAGAAGGCGAAATGCCCGAATATATGTGACATGGGCCCAATTTTTAACATGGGCCGTGGCGTTTTCGGCAAATTATAAAACTGAACTGTCGCGCTCGGCGCAATCAGAGCCGTTGGATGAATTTCAATGTAATCCTTGTATGGAATCCATGACGGCGGGAGTTGTCCCGGCTTTGCGACATAGGTCGGTGTAAGGATGTTCTTTAGGCAGCGAAGCGATTTTTTAATCATGCAATATTATCCGGTTGTTAGCGGCCTTCGTATAGAAGGCTTTTTCCGTCCCAGTTTTCAAGGCGGCCAAGCGGAGCCATGTTTAACTCTATCGCATTCTTATAGGAATCCCAAAGAGAGGACGCAAAGTATTTTTCAATTACCAAGTTCGTCATTGGTTGAATGACGCTCATGTCATACAGGTATTTAAGGGACAGTACAGGATAAAACATACTGATAACCGTGCATTCTTTCAACAAATCGTAGAAAAGTTCGATCGGGTAGCGTTTTAAGGACGGATCAAACTTAATAAAATGGTAATTTTTTCCTAAGTGTTCTTCAAAATATTTTGTCCGGTCGATTTGTTCGCCCGGATGGGGTTTTACGATAATCGTTGCTCCTTGCGGACAATTTTGTTCGAGGATGTCTTTATAAAAATCCATTTCATTTTCAAACGACATAAAGCATCCTTCCGCAATATTCTCGGTCATGAAGAGATATGAATTTTTATCCTTTATAGATGATTTTAATTCTTTTGCGTATTCGGCTATGACCTGAATGTTTGTTCGGCATTTTTCAAGGACAGATTGTGCCAGAGAACGATCCGGAACGATGAGTTTTGACCTGCGGTTCATTTTAATTTGTGAAACGGGGATCGTCAGGACGGCGTAATCCGGAATTTGCGCGTCCTTCTCTCCTTTCAGTCTTTTTAAGAGTGATCTTATGCGACCTTCTTTGTTTATCAATCCAAGATGCGTGCTTTTGTCGAAGAGTTGGCCAAGTGCATCGCCATAACAAACCGTTTTTGCCGTGACGTTCTTGTCTTTTAAAAGGTTGAGAAAATTGCCGACGACATCATGAGCATAGAAAATATAATTGTAATTCCCACATTCGGGAAAAAAATCATTGCTCACGAACATGCAAGAAATGTCTTTATCGTATGCAAAAATGATGCTTTTTACGACGTCGAAGATTTCTTTTGCAAAAATGCCATCATTTGTCGGGTAGTGGTTGTATATAACGAGATCAATTTTTTGCGTTGAATGCGCCTGCATCGCTTGATGCGCGATCAGGCACTGTATGGCATTGATGGGAGACATGACCCAGGCGCAGGCCTTCAAGGTTTTTGTCATTTGGTCGCCCTGCCCGCCATTTTTTTAAAAACTTCGAGGTGTGCGGCCTGTTCTTCCAGTCTCGGGAGAGATGGTCTTTCGTTCAGGAAATCTATAGTTTGGGCATAAAAACCTGGCTTGTAGGCCTTGTCGTGGGAATTGTCGATCTCCACATCGTATATGTTTACATCGTTTAGCGGCTGTTGCTTTAATTCTTCCAGTGGGCAAAAAATCAATTTTCTTTTTGATGTTGAAATTTCCACGTACCAGCGGCCGGCTGAGGTCCAGTTCGCGATGTACGAAAAGGGAATATTTTTTTCTGTCCTTCCCGCTCCGGAAAAGATAGCAGGTTTATGCCAGGGAAGTTCGCCTTCGCAGAAGCATGACAATTCCTTTGGCCATCCGCCGAGATAAAATGCCATATCGACAACATGGGTCGAGTTAAGAAAAAACCAGTTTTCCAAAACACCTTCTGGTTGCGTAAAAGAAAGTATTCTTGATGGCCATTCGGTGAAATCAAAACGAAAGGAGGTTATGCCGCCATCTTCTTTCACGATCTTTTGGGCGGTGATAACGGACGATAGAAACCGTCTGTTATAAGCAATTCTGACGTCTCTCCCTCTTGCCTTCTTAAGAATCTCCGGCATTTCATCCGGGTTCAGAAAACCCGGTTTTTCCAGCAGTATTTTATCGACGCCAAAGTCCATAAGGTCTAATGCGGTGGCGGAGAGTTGATCTACGCTGACGGCAACGATGGCAAAATCCGGTGTTGCAGGCTTTGTTGCCAAAAACTTCTTTAAGCCACCATGTTCGGCATGAAGTCCCGTTGCCTGTTTAAAAGAATGAACACCGTCTTCGGATCTTCCTATTGTGATGAATTTTACACCCAGATTGGTCAGGATTTTTGCGTATTCCTGTGCGATGTGGCCCGCACCGATGATCCATCCCTGTTGATTTATGTGATCGGACATTCGTCAATCCTTTCCCCGCGTATAGACGAGAGGTGATTGTTAAACATCGAAAGCAGAGGTAAATGCAGGTTTACGCTGTCTTCAAAACTTGTCAGGCCGCATGTTCCGGTTTTCAGGATTTGATCCATGATTTTTCCTGTCATCTGGCTTTGATATGGCAGAGGCGCTTCATATCTGTTCCATGAGCCATCTTCATACAATTCATAATAGCTAGAATCTTCATGATAGATCATCGATGCTTTCGATGATTTTATTGTAAGCGTGTATGGTATATCCGTCTGCGGAAAAGCCTCGATTGAAAAGGTCGATCCATTTGAAAACGATCCGGAAAAACGGCCTGTGAATTCCAAAAATCCATGGCGTTTTGATGGGATGGTTTCTTTGTCAAGATTTACACATTCAATTTTGCAATCTGTTTCGTCCGATAAGTATGCGGCCAGATCCAGCATATGAACGGAATTGCATCCCATTCCCCAAGGATAACCGGAAACATGAAGATGAATGACTTGATTCATTCCCAATATGGTTTTAAGGCGCTGATAGGCGGGCCAAATGCGGCGCGGGCAATTCACCCAGGCGGAAATATTTTTTTCTTTTAGTAATTCGCCGATTTTTGTGTAATCAGTTTCTTTTTGAAAGAGAACCTTTTCAAAAAGAATGTTTTTGACCACGTTCTTTTCAAGCATCTCCATCGTGTTTTTTGCCCGGACATCTGCCGTGGCCGAAAGAATGGCGCAGGTTATATCAAGGTCCGCGGGCATTGATGTGGTATATGAAACATGATGTTGTGCAGCGCCGGTTTCGGCCCAGCGTTTCCTGCATGTTTCCAGGCTCGCTTCGTAAGGATCGATGACGTAAATACGCGCGGGTGTGGCAAGGTCTTTTAACCCTTGCAGGTGCCTGCTACCCAAATTTCCAGCTCCGATGATGGCGATTGTGTCTGTCATGTTGTTTCGACCAGTTTTAAAAGGCTTTCACTGACAAAGGCGTGTCCCCTTTCATTGATATGCATGCCATCGCAGGTGAGTTCGTCGTGACCGCCGTTTTTATGGATCCACGTATCCAGATCAATCACGGTTGCTTTGTAGTGCAGGGCTGTATCATCTATGATTTTATTGTATATCTTTACATTCGTTTGAAATCCCGGAGATCGTTGCTCCAGATCGTCCGGCGGTGAGATGATGTTTAGGAGAATAACTTTCGCGTTTGTTTCTTTTGCTGCGCCCAAGATGGACTCCAAAGATTTTTTAAAATGATCGGGCGATACATAGGTTTTATTTTTAGAGATCGTTAGTATGATTGCTTTGCGCGCAAATTTTATTATCTTTAGGATAATTCTTCTTGCCGGCGATGGGAGGTTTTCTATCCATTTTCTCTGAGTTTGTGTGAACACGCGCGGCGCACAATCGACAATACCGCTGTGGAGGATGATTATCTCTGTATTGTTAAGTTCGGCAAAGTCTCTGAAGTCGCTTTCTGTCTGCACGATGGTGCGAAAGCGCTGTGCCCGATTTGTAAATATAAAATCTTGAAACACTGCTTTTTCACGCAGTTTTTTTTCTAATAGGTATGGATATGTCCTTTCAAAAGGGATGTTTCCCCAGTCTTTACCCCGCGGTAACGCAAGAGAATCTGCAAAGAGAGTTATTCTTTTTTCCTTATTACCCATTTCTTCCCATGGCCTTTTTAAGGTCTTCGGGCTGACCGACATCAATCCAGTCTTCCTGGGTTTCATATACGCAGACGATTTTTTTCTCTTTTTGCAGATGGGTGAAGAGATCTGTGATGGGGAACTGGGCGTTCGAAGGTATGTAATCAAGGCACTCTGGAGAAAGAACGTAGCATCCAATATTGATTTCGTGTTGCAATGTAGGTTTTTCAATAATTTCTGTGAGGATGTCGTTTTGTTTTTCAATCACGCCGTAGCTTGCTTCAAGTGCTTCTTTTAGTTTTTCGGGTT
>CAYRDI010000020.1:10250-28612 GCA_964423095.1 uncultured Micavibrio sp. | reverse complement strand
CGCCGTAGCTGATTTTTGAAAAAACCTGCTTGCTTGCAATCGTTGCCATGGCTTGTTTTCGATCATGAAGGTCAAGCATGGCGCCGACATCAAGGTCTGTGACGAGGTCGCCATTGATCACAAAAAACGGAACTTCCGGTTTTTCCGGTATAAGGCTCAAGGCCCCGCCGCTTCCGAGCATTTCCTGTTCACGGAGATAGGATATTTTACAGCCGTGCTTTCCACCATCGCCAAAATAATCTTCGATCATTTCACCCATATAGTTGATGGCAAGATAGATGTGTGTGATCCCGTGACTGACCAAGTGCAGGACAAGACGTTCCAGAATCGGGCGTCCTGCCACACGGATCATGGGTTTTGGGCAGTTCTCCGTGATGGGGCGTAACCGCACACCGCGGCCGCCAGCCATGATGACGGCAGTGTTGGGGCGGTTTTTATGGCCGACCAGATGCGAGAGAAAGTGAATACCTTTGAGTTTTCCATCATCGCCGATAATAGGCAAATGCCTGATTTTCTGGGCGATCATCATATCCAGCGCATAGGCGCGATTGTCATCATCTTTTGCTGCCAGGAACTTACGGCTCATGACATTCGTCACCGGGCTTTCCAACCCCTCTCCACCGACAATACCGCGACGAAGGTCACCGTCTGTAATAAGACCCAGAACACGATGCGCACCGTCTACGACAAGGAGAATATCAATCCCATCGGCGGTCAGTTTTATCATCGCATCCAGAATGGAGGCACCTGACGGTATTTGATATTGTTCAATGTTCATGATTTCATTCCATCGATGACCCAGAATGACAGCTCGTTTTCGCCGTTGTTACGCGTGTGCGTGGACAGGTTGATTTGAAGGTCGTGAAACGGTGCATAAAGCCCTGGAATTTGATCTTTGTCCATAAAGCGCGCCAAGCCAAGGTTTGTATAAGGGCCGTCTTTTGCATCTGTGTATGTATGTTCGCCGATCTTTTTTCCCTGCCCGTATCCCCATGACCCCGTTTTAGGGCTCATTGAAAAGAAACGTCCGCCGGGTTTTAGTTTATCTGCGGCATTTTTTATGATCATAGCCGTTGTTGCATCATCATTGCACATCAAACAATTCAGTTCGACGATGCAATCAAAAAAGGAATCTTCATACGGCAGGTTTGCGATATCGCCGACTTGCAGGCTCGTGGCCAGACGTTCCCGTTCCATTTTTTGCGCGATAATATCGATGGCAACAGAAGACCCATCAAGCGCGTAGGTATCGAATCCTTCTCTTGCCAGATACAGGGTATTGGCCCCTGTCCCCGCGCCCATATCGAGAATTTTTATTTTTTTACGATCCGGCACATTGTAGTAATTTCTTGCAATGAAGCGGATTAAATCTTCGGAAGGATAGGCCCCCCAGCTGCGCGAGGAGAAGACATCATCCCAGAGCGGTTGCCATGTTTTTTCAGCGGGTTTTGCCATCGTTTTTTTCAATAATAAAGAACATTTGCCCCTTGGTCAGATCCGTAGAGCTTGCCCCGCTTTTGTAGTCGATTGCCAAGGATTGGGTCAATTCCAAACCCGCCTGTTTCACCAGTTCCCGAACCTCCGCGGGGGTAAACAAGTGGCCGTTGGCAGGAATTTCCTCTCCGTTTATTTTCCATAGAAATGAAACATCGCCTTTTTTCTCATCCGGGGCCATGCGGTCCATCACCCGTCGGCCCAATACAGTCAAAGTGCCATAGGCATGGGCGTTGTGGCGGTTGTTTACATCCATGAAGATTTTTCCGGATGGTGCCAACAGTGATTTCATTTTTTTGAGTGCGCGTACACGGGCGGGCCCATTGGGGATATGCCCCATCACATTCCAGAGACATGTAATAACATCAAATGGCGGTTGATGCGTTTCCGGCAGATCGTCCGCCGTTCCTTCCCATACTTCGGTTGCGCCGTTCCGATGGCAAAGGCGCACCATTTCCGCACTGGGTTCCGCAAGGACGAGGCGTGTTATTCCCGCAGCTTTAGCCAGTGCCAGTCCACGCACCCCGTCTCCGGCACCCACGTCGAGCATCGTCTGTGCTCCGAGGGGCAAATTGTTAAGAATGCGATGGTCAACGGCCTCTATATACGTGGATTTTTGTTCCGCGTAGGCGCGGTAATGCGGGGCCATGCGGTCATAGATGCCACCGGTATGAATGTGTTGTTTTTCAGCCACTGACTTGCACATCATCCCATGTGATGGGTTCGTCGTCCTTGATGTCCCGTTTTAATTTTTTGCCGACGGCATTTTGAATTTGCGACGGCAGAACCGCATTGTCGGGACATGGACGTTTGAATTTTACGTTGTCCATGGAAATAACGGTGCCTGCCCGAAGATTACCAACGGCAACAGCGCTTTTTTTGATCAAGGGGCGTGTGCCACTTTCGCTGGAAACCGGTTGTTTGATACCATCGCCCAACATTGTGTACGCTTGGCGTGTCAGGTCAACAAGAGCTTTTAGTTCGGCTGGTTCAGCCGAGGCACGGTGATCCGGGCCAGGCATATTTTTGTCCAGCGTGAAATGCTTTTCAATCAGCACGACCCCCATACCTGTGGCGACAACGCCGGAAATGGGGCCAAGGCTGTGATCGGACCATCCGACAGGGCATCCGGTGGCTTCTTTCAATGTTTTTAAAGCATTTAAATTCAGGTCTGCATCCGGTGCGGGGTATTGCGATACGCAGTGCAGAACCAGAATTTCCGGCTTTACGCCCGCTTCTTTATATCCGCGTTTCAGAGCGGCGACAGCCTCAACCGCCTCTTCCAGGTAACTGGCTCCAGTGGACAGGATGCTGGCCACGCCTTTGCGCCCAATCTGTTCCAGCATGGGAATGTTTGTGGTTTCGCTGGACGGGATTTTTAGGGTCTTCATGCCAAGCGTATTAATCAACCAATCCACGCTGTTGGGTTCAAAGGCCGTCACAAGGTAGCCGATCTTTCTTGCCTCGCAGTAGGCTCTCATTTCGATCAGGTATTCGTCCTTGAATTCAAGGGCCTTGCACATTTCCAGTTGTCCGCCACCACTGCCCGTTGTTTCTTTTTGATAGTCGGCTTTGTCGGCGAAAACGGAAATTTCTTCTTCGGAAATGAAACGCTGGAACTTTACGGCATCGGCACCCGCCTCTATCGCGACATCGACAAGTTTTTTCGCAATGTCCAGCGAGCAGTTATGATTAACCCCAACTTCGGCCAGGATAATCGGTGCGCGGTGAAAATTTTCGATATCAAAATCCAGACAGCCAAAATTCATACTTGCAAAGCTCCTTAAAAACTACCTTCTGTATATAGGGAAATAGTCAGGATTTCCAATATTTTGTTGGATTTTTTCTTCGTAGGAAAGTTTGTATTCCCTTAAAAGGTTATAGGCTATGTCTGAATGGATGCGGCCATAGGTATGAAGCGGGTATTTTTGTGCTCCGAACCCTCTTTTAAACTGTGCCAGAGGGTCGTCATCGTCGCTGCTGACCCCGCCCCCAAAATGAAAAGATTTGTAACCGTTTTCCTGAGCCCAGCGTATCGCTTCGGTCATCACGAGGTTGCTGGCCCGCATTTGGTGAAATCGCTCGTCGCTGCCGCCGAAATGGTAATAGGCTGTATCGAACCCGTGAATAAGAAAGCATGCGGAGGCGAGTTCATCCCCCACCCATCCAAAGAATAGAGTGCTTCCACCGTCTCCCAGATATTTATGGCACGCAGGAAAATACGTATCCGGAAACATCCAGCGTTCCGTCGCCCCCTGCCGTTGCATCGTATGAAGATAAAGTTCTTGAAACCGTGAGAGGACGTCCTGCGTCATCGGCATTTTTTCAACGCGGACGTTGTTTTTGATGGCAATTTTATAATTGCGGCGATGCCCTTGTGAAAATCCGGTCAAAAAGTCCGGTGTTAAGGGCAGACTGTAGATATTTTTTTGAAACGTAACAGGCTGAACGGGTTCAACCATCGGTCTTTGCCAATCTGAAATGAGCGGATGAAGACTGCAAAATTCGGCCGGTATATCATTTTCCACGCACCAATCATGGAAAGCATTATAGAAGACGGCAAAGTCCGATTTTATAGATTCGCAGTTTGCTAGGGGGCCGCCATAGCCGTAGGGATTCGATATATCGCAGTATGCTTCGTCTTTTCCTTTCATAAAAGTCAAATCGCGGAGGGGCTTTTCGACGAATGGTTGAATGATGAATCCATTTTCGTTTTCCAGCACGGCAAGGCGGGCCTTAAACCCATATACATCTTCATAGATGCGGCCATATCCCTGTGTAAAATGAAGATCGCGAAGACGTTGCGGCAACCGTTCGATCAAAAGTCCCCAGCGTGGATTATCGGTTGTCAGGACATCAAAGCTCATAACGGTTGATAGCCCTTGATCCATTTGCTGATCAGCCCTGCATTCAGGCGAAGGGATTTTAGCACAGAAACGGTTTTTTCAGACGTATCCCCCGCTCCGTAAGGATTGATACACGCCTGCACTCGCCTTTTAAAATCTTCGTCTTTTAATGTTTTTTGAATGGCGGTCCCGATTTCGGCGCGATGGTAGCCCGCATCAATTACATTGGCAGCACGCACGCGGCTATGCTGGCGTGTACCGATATTTACTACGGGCAGCTTAAAGGAAGATGATTCCAGAATGCCTGCGCTGGTATTCCCAACCATAACCGCAGCATAATGCATGAGCGAAAAAAATCTTTCCTGCCCGAAATGTGTGCAAAATTTCAAGCGGTCAGGATGCTTTTGCACGTATTCATGAATCGTTTTTGTCATTTCTGCCCCGCCGGAATCGGAATTTGGCCCCGTGATCAATGCCTGCATACCCGCTGAAAGAACGGATTCCAGCGTTTCAGTAATTTGTTCGCGAGAGTTTTCGCATTCCGTTGTCACGGGGTGTTGGGCGACAAGGATAAATGGCTCTACGGAGGATAGTCCCAGCGATGATAAGAGTGTATCTTTTGGTAAGGGTTTAAATGATTTTATGATGTCAAGCGCGGGCTCCCCTACGATTTGGATGCGCATGTCCTCCTCCCCCATCGCCAGAAGGTTTTTGCGGCTGTCATCACAGGTTGGCAAATGGAAGTGCGCGAATTTTGTAATGGCATGACGGATGGAGTCATCGATTGTGCCGGAACGATCCCCGCCCGACATGTGAACGATGAGAATGTTCAAATGTGCGGCCGCGATTGCACCCGCCAGCATTTCCCCTCGGTCGCCCTGGAGTAAAAGTATATCCGGTTTTAATTGTTGCAGCGCCTTGGTGATTTCTTCGATGTGTTTTCCAAGCGTTGTGGCCATGCTGGCGGCATCGGAAACGGTATCAAACACAGGCAGTTCGATACGGGTGCCGATGGCGTCCTGTCTTATGGCGACCAGAGATTCTGCAAAGTCCGGATGAAAGTGCATTCCTGTAACCAGCAATGTCAGTTCGAGCGCAGGATCATTTTGTATGGCCCGGAATACGGGGCGCATCAGGCCATAATCCGCGCGCGTTCCGGTAATGCAGGCAACGTGACGGGTCATGCCCCCTCCCTTTTTTCCAACAGGAATTCGGCAAGTGCAAAATCATGTGCCGTATCAATATCGATGGTCAGGGCCGGATCATCGAACTGGATAACGATGCTTTTGGGGCCATATATGCCGTGGTTCATGATGGTGTCGCGGGTCATAATAAAAACCGCGCCATTTTCATAGCAGGCTGGCGGGAGTTCGAAGGCCCGCATGGAAAGTTTCTCCACATCAAAAAAAGGTTCAAGAGCCTTCGTATTGCCTTTTAAGGCGTAGTAAGGATGATTTTTAGCAGGAGAGACGGATGTCAAAGAATCCGCCTTTTGTTTTTCAAAGGCTTCTATCGCGGCATCGATTTGCGCGCCTGTGCGAAAAGGGTTTGTCGCCTGAAGGAGGACGATGTTTTTTACCTCGATCCCCCGTGTTTCATAAAAAGAGACGGCGTGGCGAAGCGCATCGACGACGCTGGACTTGTCACCCGCAATGTCCGATGGACGGATAAAGGGAATGTCTGCGCCGAAGGCCCTTCCCGCCGCGGCGATGTCATCCGAATCCGTGGAGATGATGATTCTATCAATGTGCTTTGCTGCTTTTGCAGATTCAATCGACCATGCGATCAAGGGCTTTTCGCCCAGGGGTTTAATGTTTTTGCCGGGTAGTCGTTTCGATCCGCCGCGGGCGGGAACAATGGCCAGATAATGAATCGTTTCCATGATCATACATCGCGCCATTCTAGATAAGGTTGCAGAACGCCGCGGCGTTGTCCCGGCATCAGGATGGCGCCGGGCGTGCCAATTTCTTCGATCCGGAAGGTGATGGTTTCATCACGGTTATAAACGATCACGGGATTGTTTTTGACAACGCCGACAATCACAACGTATTCACCCACGTTCAGCCATTTTTCCGGAATTTTTATATCAGTGGCGTAATGCCCCTTCTTTCGTTTTTCCAGTTTCGATGGGTCCATATCGTAATCGCTCGTTACAAACACGATGGCCCCTTCGAGGCTTTGTAAGGCAATCCACACGGTGGAATTGTCCGTATCTTCATTCACGTCATATTCCACGCGAATGGTGAAGGATTCATTGTATGGAATGTCTATACCCCTGTTTTCCACGCCGGGATTCAGACGCACGGCGCGCAGACACATGGAATCGGATGGCGATGGGGGCAGCGTGTAATCCCTGTCCATAGTGACGTTGGAGGACAAATAATCGCGGATGACATCTTGTGTTTTTCCTTGTGAAATCAATTGTCCTTTTTGCAAAAAGACGCATTGATCACAAAGGCGCGTGACGGTGGAGGTGTTGTGGCTGACGAACAGGATCGTGCGCCCCTCTTCCCCCACCTGTTCCATCCTGCCCAGGCATTTTTTCTGGAATTCAACGTCGCCGACAGCCAGTACTTCATCGACAATCAGGATTTCAGGTTCAAGGTGTGCGGCGATCGAGAAAGCCAACCGCACATACATGCCGGATGAATAGCGTTTGACGGGCGTATCCAGAAACTGTTCGATTTCGGCAAAATCAACGATTTCATCAAATCGCCTTCTGATTTCATGTTGCGTCATGCCGAGAATGGCACCATTCAGGAAAATATTTTCACGTCCGGTGAGTTCGCCGGAAAATCCCGTGCCAACTTCCAGAAGGCTCGCAACACGCCCGCGCAAAATGGCTTCACCGCTCGTGGGGGCCGTAATACGGCTGAGAATTTTCAGCAATGTGGATTTTCCGGCGCCATTCCGACCAATGATTCCAACTTTTTGCCCCTGTGCGATGGACAGGTTTATATCCCGCAAAGCCCAGAAATCTTCGTATTTTTCGGATTTACTCGCCGAGCGCTTCCCAAATCCTGTAAAAAATGCGGCGATGTCTTCGCGCAAGGTCGGGGCCGGTCCGCCTTGTGTTTTGCGAATGCTGTAGGATTTTGAAAGTCCGTTTATATCGATAGCATTTTTTGACATCAGATTATGTCCGCAAAATTGTTTTCCCGCCGCCGGAAAAGGATGTATCCGACCAGAACCGAGAGCAGGCTAAGCGTAATGGAAAGAATAAAACCAGGCCAGTAAAGTGCGAATGTTCCCGCACTAAGGCACCAGCGGAATCCTTCGATCACGCCAACCATGGGGTTTAAGGAATAAAGGATACGCCATTGTTCTGGGACGATGGCGGTGTCGAACCCGACCGGCGAGATAAAAAATCCGATCTGGATAATAAACGGAATGATGTAGCGGAAATCACGGTATTTGACGTTGAGCGTTGCCAGCAATAAACCAAGTCCAAAGGCTGGGAGTAAGGCAAGAAAAATAAAAAGTGGCAGAAGAAGAATTTGCCAGCCGGGATAAACGCCATAATATATAAGGATTAAAAGCATTAAAACCAGTGCGATCGCAAAATCGACCAGTGCGATGACCGTGGAACTGATGGGCGCAATCAGGCGGGGGAAATACACCTTGCTGATCAGGTTGGAATTCGCGGTCAGGGATTCTCCTATGCCTGTCAGCGCGGTCGCAAATAATTGCCATGCGATCAGGCCGGACATGACCAGAACCGGGTATGGCAGATCGCCAGAGGGGAGCTTGGCCACCTTGCTGAAAACAATCGTGAAGACGACCATTGTAAAAAAGGGGCGGATGACGCTCCAGAGGATTCCGATGGCCGTTTGTTTGTAGCGGAGTAAAATGTCCCGCCAGGCCAGATAATACATCAGTCCCCGGAAATTATAAATTTCCGTCCAATAATCTTCGGCGGATTGTTTTGGCCGGATATGAATTTCTTTTGTTGTTTCTAACATAATCTCGTTGCAAACTTTTTATGTGTTTGTTCAAGCCAAAAATGCGCTGCTGGGTAGATTAATGATCGATCCCGCAATGTTTTCCGTGATTGATAAATCATCCATTCTTGGTGTGTTTTTATACATGGGAAGCCTGTGGAGGGGCGTCCAGAGCGGTCGCGCCTGTATCCCGTTGTCGTTGAGATAATCCAACGCGCCGTATAAAAAATCAGGATCAGGGGCGTTCAGTTTGAGTGTGTTTAGCCAGCAATTCCAGTCCCGGCTGTTGTCGTACGTCACAAAACGCCCATGTTTGAAGGTTTCAAAAGATTTTCTGTATTTTTCCGTCAGCGTTTTCTTTTTTTCGAGGAATTCAGGCATCCGTTCCAGCTGTGCGCAAGCGAGTGCAGCATTGATGTTTGGCATACGGTAATTATATCCAACTTCGTCATGGTCGAAGAGATAGCGGTGCGAGCGTTTTGCCGTTGTTGAAAGATGGCGCAGACGTTCGGCCAGATCCGCATTGTCGGTTAGAATGGCCCCGCCTCCGCCGGACGTAATGATTTTGTTGCCGTTGAAGCTGAGTGTGGCGCAGACCCCGAAATTGAAAAAATTCTTTCCCTTGTATGTAGAACCAAGGGATTCCGTCGCGTCCTGAATTATCAAGAGATTGTATTTTTCGGCAAGGCCGACCAGGGAATCGATGTCGCACGGCGTGCCGAAGATGTGAACGGGCATAACGGCCCGGATAGATTTTCCGGTTTGTTTGTTTGTCAGTGCGCCGTTTTTAAGGGTTGCGTGTTCGGTCAGGTATCTGTCCAGCTTTTCAACGTCCAGCCCAAAGGTACGTTCTTCGCATTCCACCAGATGGGGCGTCGCCCCTGCATGGGCAATCGAATTCGCGCTGGCAACAAACGTGGCCGACGGGACAAGCACCTCATCACCATTTCCAATGCCATGCGCATAGAGAGAGAGATGAAGGGCTGCCGTTCCGTTGACCACGGCAACCGCGTGTTTAACGCCGCAATAAGCGGCCAAGTTCTTTTCAAGCTGCGTGACGAAAGTTCCCGCCGAGGAAACCCAGTTTTCGTCGATGGTTTCCATCACATATTTTTTTTCATTGCCGTCCAGGCTGGGGGCGTGAAGTTGTATGGGCCGTTTTGCCCCTTCCCCTATCACGCTTTCGACGCGGTCAAGAATGTCGCGGTAAATATCGACGCGTTGAGGGTCAGACAACGTAGTCCTCCCTGCGGTAAAAGACTTTATTCGCGGGATCTGAGAACCAGTTGATGGTTTTTTCCAAACCTTTTTCGAACCCCACCTGTCCGGAGTAATTTGTTTTCCAGTTTAACAGGGAGTCTGCTTTTTTCGTGCAGGCAAAAAGGCGTTCGACTTCGCTGTTTTTCGGACGCAGGCGCTGATTGTCTTGAAGAATTTCGATGTCTTTTTGTCCTGCGATTTTGGCGGCCATTCTAGCGAGGTCGCCGATCGAAATTTCAAATTTGCTGCCAAGATTGATTACTTCGCCAATGGATTTATCGGATTCCATGACCGCGATCAGGCCGGAAGCCGTATCTTCAACAAACGTAAAATCGCGGGTTGGTTCCAATGCTCCCAGCTTGATCATGCCTTTTTTTGTAAGGAGCTGCGTGATAATGGCCGGTATGACGGCGCGCATGGATTGGCGTGGGCCAAAGGCATTGAAGGGGCGTGCGATGGCGATGGGAAGATCAAAAGACTTCTGAAAGGATAAGGCCAGCTGATCCGCCCCTGTCTTGCTTGCTGCATAGGGCGATTGCGCATTCAGCGGATGTTTTTCATCGATGGGAATATATTGGGCTGTCCCGTAAACTTCGCTGGTTGATGTGCAGACGATTTTTTGAACACCTTCATCCCGCCCGGCTTGGAGCACGTTCAAGGTGCCGTAGATGTTCGTTTCGATATAAGATTCCGCTGCTTTGTAGGAATACGGAATAGCAATCAGGGCGGCGAGATGCAAAACCGCATCCACCCCCTTGACCGCGTGGCGTACGAAAGCGGCATCGCGGATGTCGCCATCAAGATATTCAATAGCCGCTGCGAGCTTGGGGTCGATATGGTCGAGCCAACCCCGCGCGCCCAGAGAGTTGTAGTATGTAAAAGCCCTGACCCCGTAGCCGTTTTGCACGAGGGCTTCACACAGGTGGGAGCCGATAAAACCATCCGCACCGGTGACCAAAACTGTCTTTGTACTCTTCATCCCAAAACCAATAAAGTATTTGAAAAATTTGATTTTTTTAGATTAAATTCTTTGAATATTTTTGCAAGTCAAAAGCGATATGAAAGCCTTTTTTACAATCAAAACACTGGCTTATTCCGTAGGGGGTGCGGAAAAGCTGGTCTGCGCCCTGGCGGGGCTTTTGGCGGAACGCGGTTTCGAGGTGCATGTGTTGACCTTTGACCGCGCGGAAGACGTCCCTTTTTTCCATCTCCACCCGGCGATTATCCGGCATTTTGCCGCGGTGGGTGACCCATCGAAAAAGACGCGCTTATCCACCCTTCCCCGTTTGCTCCATGCCATCCGCAGGGAGATCACGGCTGTTCGTCCGGACGTTGTTTTTGCGTTTATGCATAGCAGTTTTGTCCCCGTGATCGCGGCATTGGCGGGTACGGGAATTCCCGTTGTTTTGAGCGAACATACAACGCCGCAACATTACAAGGACCGCAAGCTGGAATTTTGGGCCCTGAGAATAGGCAGTTTTTTTGCAAGATCTATCACCATCATTTCCCAAAAGATTGCCGCGCTTTATCCATGTGACATGCGCCGCAAAATGGCCGTGCTGCCCAATCCGGTTTTTTCGGATTTTGTGGATGGTTGTGCGGACAAGGTCGAAGGGCAGAAAACGGTGTTAAGCGTTGGTCGGCTGGATCGTGGAAAAGACCATGCTGTTCTTATAAATGCCTTTGCAAATATTGAAAAAATTTTCCCGGATTGGGATTTGTTGATTGTGGGCGAAGGGCCGGAGCGTTCAAATCTTGAAACCATGATACGCAATCTGGGGCTGGAAACCCGTGTGCGGCTTCTTGGTATCGTTAAGGATCTGGATCGTGTTTATAGCGAATCCAGCCTGTTTGTTATGCCGTCCCGGTATGAAAATTTTGGGATGGTCACGGTGGAGGCCATGAGCCACGCCCTCCCCGTTATCGGTTTTCAGGATTGCACGGGTACCAATGAATTGGTGGCCCATGAACAGACCGGTCTTCTGGTCGCAAAGAGGTCGCCGGACGATCTATCCACTGCCATGGAATCCCTCATGCGGGATGCCGGTGTCCGCGTATCGTATGGCACAAAGGGACAAGAGGCCGCCAAAAGATATATGCCCGAAAATGTTGGAAAAGAGTGGGCGATGTATCTAAGAGGGCTTGTTTCCAAAAGCATGGAAAAGGTATAAGGCGGGTTATGGCAACGCCGTTGGTCACTATCATTACCCCGACTTATAACCGCGCCGGTTTTTTACGCGAAACCGTGGAATCCGTGTTGTCACAGGATTACCCCGCGATTGAGTATATCGTTCTGGACGACGGGTCGAACGATAACACGGCGGAGATCATGGCTGCCTATGGTGAAAAGGTAAAATACATCTATCATGGCAATATGGGAGAAACCGCCACGGTGAACAAAGGGTTTGCCATGTCGGGCGGCGATATTGTCTGTGTCATCAATTCGGATGATCCCTTTTACACCAATCAGGCGGTCAGTACGGCCGTGCGTTATCTGAACGAACATGCCGATGCGGTTATGGCTTATCCCGATTGGGTGGCGATCGATGAAACGGGTGCGGTTCTACATAAAGAACAGCTTCCGCAATATACCTTTGAAAGTATGTTAAAGGGCGCAAGGGTTTGTATCGGCCCCGGCATGTTTATCAGAAGGTCAACCATTCAGGCCATAGGTCCGCGGAATGCGGATCTGAAATATGTCGGTGATCTGGATTATTCCTTTCGCATGGCGTCAAAAGGAAAGATCGTCCATATTCCGCACTATCTTGCAACGCATAGAACACACAAAGGCTCCCTTTCCTCTTCGGCCAAAGGCAAGAGGATGGCGCATGAAGTTGCAGGCCTTGGTATGGGGTATGTCGATGGCGCGGAATTACCGGAGGGTTTGAACCGGAGCCGGAAAAATCTGGCCGCAAAATGGTATTTTATTGCCATCCCGTTTGCGGGGCGCGATTATAAGGCTGCGTTTGAGTTGTACAAGCGTGCCATGAAATCTTCGTTTGTTGAAACAATGCGCTTGAGTGCCACTTTTATTATAAAGAAAATAATCCGGGCGTTTTCGCTTATTTTCCGGCGGTAGTTTTTTTCGCATACGCCGTGTCATAAAACCCGCGGGCAATCGTCTGTATCTCCCTGAAGTCCGCTTTTTCCGAAATTGTCTTCCAGTTGATTTCGGCAGCCCTGTCCACCAGGTCATCATCGGTCATTGCGCGCAATATAAGCTGGCCCAGCGTGTCTTCATCATCGCATGGTGCAATAAATCCGGAAACACCGTCTTCGATCCATTCGTTGGCGCAAGATGTGCAGGTCTGGATCGGAAATGCGCCGGCGGACATTGCCTCCAGCAGAGACGTGCTGATTCCGTCGGAAATGGAAAGGCCCACGTAACAGCGGGCTTTTGCATGTAATTCCAGCACCTTTTCATGCGCCATGTAGTTTTTGATGGTGATGATTTCTATATCAAGGCCGGTCTTGTTTGCCAAAAGTTCAGCCGGGATTTCGACATCCTCGGTTGCCAAAAAAACACAAACCCGGACATTTTTCTTTTTCAGGTCGCCCGCGATTTTTTCAATGGCGCGCAGTGCTGTTTGTGCACGGCCGAAAACCATCTGGTACCCTTTGACCAACAGCAAGTTTCGTTCGTGTGGAATCTGCCTTTTACGCAAAGCTGCGACATCGTCCAGATGTAATCCCCCGGCATTCGGTACCACGGGCAAGCATTCCGCTGTCATGCCAAGATTTTTTGCCAACGTATAATCCCGCGCACATTCCGCGGAATAAAAATCCGCCTGTGACAAGATTTCCTTGATGGGTGTGATGTGGGCCTTGAGTTGGGAATAAAGATACACATCGCTGCCCCAGTTCGTGGCGATCCATACCGGGAAATCCTTCCCGATGATACGCTTTGCTTTAAGCGCAATATAGCCCGCGTTCTGGAATTCCAGTGTGTGGATGACGTCTGGTTTTAACCGCCGAATTGTCCAGGCGAGCCATTGCACGCGCCATTTTTTTCCGAAAAGGCGATCCATCACAAAATGAAATGCCGTGTTAAGCGTTCGTATGGGGAAATGTACGATCGCAGATCTTTTTCCGGCTTGCCGCGTGCTGAAAAGCGGTCCGTATAAACGGTGCCAGTGACGAAGATCGTCTTTTAATCCCCCGACGATGGAGGGAAAGAGAATGATTTCCTTATCCTTGTCGCCCTCAAACTGCAAAGCCCACCGTGCGGTGTGAATGCTGTTCGCCATGGCTACGATAAGAATGCGCATTTATATACCGGAAAGATCCCAAAGGCCCAGACATTTGTCCGTGAAACGGTTCCCCGCTTCGGTGCATCTTTCATTGATGATTTTTACCGGCGTCGGAAGGCTGTATGGCGGTAGCTGTAAATTCAGGACGCGCCAGATACCAAACAATTCTTCGTTCAATGTGCGATTGGTGAAGGTGGTGGTCAAAAGATATTTGGCGCCGCTGCGTTTAAAGTTACGGATGGCAGCAAGGCCGGATTCAAAATTCAGGTGAACAAGACAATCCCGGCACAAGATCAAATCCGTTTTTGGAAGATCGTCGGTGATGATGTTCAGTGTTCTGAATTCTTTCTTTTCGTTACCATACCTTTGATTGTTCTTTTCTACAATTTCCGGCACCACATCGCCGCCTATATAATGAACGCCGGAAAGATCCATGTGTTGCATCCAGTGAAAGTCACCGCACGGGACATCCAGTATGGATTTCACACCCAGTTCACGAAAGAGTTCAGGGAGTGCCTGACGGATATACGCCGTCTGTTCCATGGTGGAGCCGCTGCCCGATCGCGATTCTGCGGAGCCAAAGATATTGTTGGTGTATATGCGGGCAAAATCAAGCACGGCGGGCCGGTTGTCGTTGCCGGCGCGCGGGCTGTTCAAATTGCGCCGGATCATGTTTTTGATGGGCAACGGCACAAGTTTTTTGATGAATGATTTTAACGAACCAGAATAAAATGACGTCATCGCCGCAAACAGGAATTTTCCCTGCTCCCCATAGGTTTCGAATTTAAGATGTAAGAGTGCCTGTTTCAAAACTTTGAAGTAAACAGGCAATAGATCAAATCTTGAAAATTTTCTGAGCAGAAACAGGTATTTTTCACGAATTTCTTCTTTTGAAAAATTTTTGTCCATCCACTCCGGTGTAAAATGTGACAGGTTGTTCAGGTAATAATCCCTGACTTCCTTGTCGTGGTGCATCGTCCGGCTGCCCTGCGCCGCATGCTGGCGGCTGTAAACCGAAAGCGTTGAGTTGTATTCAAAGGGAAACGCCCCTGCGGCGCGAAGCCACAGGTCGTAATCCTGCGTTGTCGGCAAATCCTCCCGAAATCCCCCGGTTTTTTCAAAAACCTGTTTCGGAATAATCATGGAGCAGCCATGAATGTTGTTTGCGGAATATAGCTCGAACGGCATTCTCTTCGTATCAACGCCGGCCACGGAAATATAGCCGAGCTTATTCCCTTTTTCGTCGATGATGGCGTAATCGCCGAAAACAATCGTGTTTTTGTTTTGGAGGCCTTCCAAAAAGGCGACTTGCTTTTCCAGCTTGTCCGGCGGATAGACATCGTCGTGGCTCAGCCATGAAATATAGTCGCCCGTGGCAGATGCGATCCCGGCATTCAGGGCGGTCGCCACGCCGCCATTAGGTTTGTCGATAAGGCGGATTTTTTCGCCGTAGGATTTTGCAACGCTCAAGGTTGCACCGTTGTCGTTAGAGCCATCGTTGATCACGATGATTTCCTTGTTGTCATACCCCTGCGCCAATGCAGAATCGATGGCTTCGCGCATATAGTTCGTCCCGTTATAGACAGGAATGACGATAGAAATTTTGGGGTTAAAACGGTTCATGATCTATTTGTGCCTATAGGACAATACAATACGGCAAACGGTATCGCTGACGGCTTTGTTCAAATATTCTTCCGGTGCATTCCAGCGCGGGGCAAGGGTTGTTACAACCTTGATGGCGCGGAGAAGGTCTTCGGGTGCTGCGCCGCTTAATATGTTGCTGCCGGCATCGATGGTTTCCGGACGTTCCGTAACATCGCGGACGGTGACAGACGGCACACCGAAAACGGCACATTCTTCCTGCACCGTCCCACTGTCACTCAAAACGCAATACGCATTTTGCTCCAGACTGATAAAATCAAAGAACCCAAACGGTTCACAGAACGATACAAGCGGATTTATCGCTGTCTTGCTTTTTTCCAGCTTTGCGCGGGTGCGCGGATGCGTGCTGACGATGATTTTCTTTTTGTATTCTTTTGCAACGCCGTTCAGGGCATCCAATATATTATTCAATCTTTCTTCGCCGTCCACGTTCTCCGCGCGGTGAATGGTTGCAAGGAAGTAATCGCCCTTTTTCAAGGACAGCGTATTCAAGATGCTGCTTTTTTTGATTTTATCCGCGTAAGCGTCGATCACTTCGGCGATCGGGTTTCCGGTGACATAAACACGGTTGGCTTCAAATCCTTCGCGGAACAGGTTTTCCTTGCTCCGGTGCGTATAGGGCAAAAGGATTTCGCTGCTATGGTCGATGATGCGGCGGTTGACTTCTTCAGGGACGCGGTCGTCGTAGCAACGGTTTCCGGCTTCCATGTGATAGACGGGAATGCCCATGCGTTTTGCAACGATGGCGCAGAGGGCCGAATTCGTATCGCCGAGGATCAAGACACGGTCCGGTTTTTCATCGGTAAAAACTTTTTCGCAGCCCACCAGTATCTGCCCCATCTGGTCGGCGATGGATGTGCCTTTGACATTCAGGAAATAGTCGGGTTTGCGGATGCCCATTTCTTCGAAAAACAGATCGCTCAGGTTCCGGTCGAAATTCTGGCCCGTGTGAACCAAAATATGATCGCATAGATCATCCAGTTTTTTGATGATCAGCGAAAGACGGATAATTTCGGGCCGGGTGCCAAGAACCGTGACTATTTTCATCGCAGCAGCTCTTCCCTGTACTGGCCGTCCTGATTTTCAACCAGAAGGTTGCGTTTTTTCAAAAGATCGGCCACTTCTTCCCGCGTCATGAGATCGTCGGCGGAGGTATATTCTTTGTTCAGAAACGGGCCTTTCATGACTTCGGGGACCTGAATTTCGGGCAGGATTGGTGCGACAACGTAATAGGGTCCCCGCTCCACCGTCCTTGCGGCCTCTTCTTCGGTGATCAGGGCTTCGTGCAGTTTTTCGCCGGGGCGAATGCCGGTTACAACGGTTTTGATGGGGCGGTCACCTATAAGGGCGGATGCCACATCCATCATCAGTGCGGAGGGAATGCGCGGAATAATCATTTCCCCCTTATTCCCATGACGGACTGCGAACAGGATGACATCCACCGCCTCTTCGAGGCTTAACAGGAACCGGGTCATCTTTTCATCGGTGATGGTCAGGTCTTTGCCGCTTTTTATTTGTTGGTGGAACAGTGGAATGACCGACCCGCGGGAGGCCAGAACATTTCCGTACCGTGCAAGAACGAAGCGCGTCTTGCCGGAATCGATATTTGCCGCGAGAAAAACCCGTTCCTGCAAGGATTTTGACATCCCCATGACGTTAACGGGTTTGGCTGCCTTATCGGTGGAAATGCCGACGACGCATTCCACGGGAAGATTGTTGTTCAGGATTGAGCGGACAATGTTTTCCGCGCCGGTGATGTTGGTCATCACGGCCTGATAAGGGAAATATTCGCACGTCGGCACCTGTTTCAAGGCCGCGGCATTGAAAACAATATCAATGTCCTTTAGCGCGCGCAGAACGCTGTTGTAATCGCGCACGTCGCCGATGATGAATTTTACTTTGCGGGAAAAGTTGTTGTAGATGACCTCGTCCGTTTCCCCGCCATTGCTGTGCAAATAATCGAGACGTAAGGCGTGTTGTTTGGCTTCATCGCGTGAAAAGACCGTTATGCTTTCCGGTACTCCCTCCTTGCCGCTCAGCAGGCGTTTGAGCAAAACCTTGCCCAATGATCCCGTCCCGCCGGTGATCAGAATGCGTTTGCCGTTAAAATCCGTCAGCATGGAAGCCTTTATCCGTTGTTTTCGACGGGGTTTTATATCGCAACGGGGCTTTGTTCTAAATAGATTTTTTTCAGGAATTTCGCATTATGTCATTTCCTGTGGAGGAATATGTTTAAAATCTCATCCCGTCATAGGCGGGTTCGAAGCCTTTGGGCAGCTCATTCCGAAGAGTTTGGTAATCCATAATGGGAGGCAGATGGGTCAGGACAACGCGCCCTGCGCCTATTTTTTCATTGGTTTCAATGATTTCGTCGATGGACATATGAACCTTGTTTTCGCGGTGGCGATAGGCGGCGGCATCAACGATCCAGACATCAATGCCTTTTAGAGTCGCTATTGCCGTTTCATCCAGTTTTTTCACATCCGTGGAATAGCCGATATTGCCGACCCGAAGGCCGAGCGATTGCAGGCTTCCGTGTTGTTGAACGAACGGACGCATTTCGATGTCTCCGACAATGATCGGTTTGGCAGTGTCGATTTCCGTGCCGATGCAGACCGTGGGGTAGAACCCGTTTTCGGAAGAGATGAACATATAATCCAGCCGCTGGCGGAGCATGCCCATGGTTTCCGGAAGCGCATGGAGGGGGAATTCCCGCCCCTTGTGAACGCGTTGCAGGGTGCGGAGTTCATCCAGCCCGTTGATGTGGTCAAAATGCGCGTGGGTGATGAGGACGGCATCCGGGCAGCCGAGCCGTTCCCGGTTCATCTGTTCGCGGAAATCTGGGCCCGTATCCACAATCACCAGCGTGTTTTGGGTGCGCAGGGCGATGGATGGGCGCGTGCGGATAT
>CAYRDI010000020.1:0-10240 GCA_964423095.1 uncultured Micavibrio sp. | reverse complement strand
GTTCCGACGGGTCGCACGCCCCCCACCAATTGCCGATCGCGGGAACGCCGGCAGAACCGCCGCAGCCGAGGATGATCAGTTCGGTTTCCATGTCTTTTTTGCCCGGTTAAAAAGAGAAAAGAAGTTGTTTTTTGAATATGTTGATATTGTTTCTTCATCTAATTTAAGAAGATTTGCCAGAAACTCTCCTGTTTTGCTTACGAATGCGGGTTCGTTTGTTTTTCCACGATAGGGTTCGGGAGCCAGAAACGGGGCATCCGTTTCGATCAACAAACGCTCCAAAGGCACTGTTTTCGCGATCTCTTGCAGCTCTGTCGATTTTTTAAAAGTCACGATGCCGGAAAAGGAAATATAGAACCCCTCTTCCAACGCTTTTTCGGCCAGAAGGGGGCCTGAGGAAAAGCAGTGCATGACCCCCCTGACCCGTTGTTTTCCGCCGTTTTCTTCGCGGATGATGCGGATGATGTCTTCGTCCGCATCGCGGGCGTGAACAATCAGGGGGAGGTCTGTTTCGATGCAGGCGCGGATGTGCTTCCGGAAGGATTCTTGCTGATCTTCTTTGGGGGAATGGTTGTAATAATAATCCAGCCCGCTTTCGCCAATGCCTATAATTTTGTCGTCCGATGTGGCCAGTTCGATCAGTCTTTCGAGGGTGACCGCCTTTTCGGCCTCAACCCCCGCTTCGTGCGGATGGGTACCGATGGAACACCACACATTTTCCAGAGGTCGTACGCATTCCAGAAGCGATGGAAATTCTTTTTCTATTTCACAACAGATAGACAACATACCCTCCACGCCCGCCGCATTTGCGCGCGCAGCGATGGCGGCGGGGGTGTCCCCCTCTCCGGTGCGTTCATGGTTCAGGTGGCAGTGTGAATCAATCCACATGGTATCACCCTTTAACGGCGATAATGCCAAGTCCGGTGATGATGAAGAGACCTCCAAAAATGGTCCATGGGCTGAGTTGCGCTTCTTTTAACAAAAAATACGCAAACAAGGCCGTAAAGAACGGGTACGTCATTTCAATCATGTTGACGAGCGTGGCGTTTTTGAGGTTCACGGCAACAAGGATGAGATAGCCACCAACCACGATACACAACGCATTGACCAGCATCATCAGGAGGATTTTTGGATTTGCGGTGATCAACGTGATCCCCGGTTTGACCTGTTCCAGATAAAACGCCAGGAATACGAACAAAGGGAATGTGATCGTCGCGGTGGCGAGCATCAGAATACTGGGATGAAGGCCCGTATTCAAAACCTTTTCCGCCATGGCATAACCAAGCCCCCATAGGACGGAGGCCGATACGGCCAGAATGATCCAGAGATGGGCCATCATATTTTATGCTGCTTTCTCTTTGGCTTCTATGCGCGGGAACACCCCTTCCGGTGCTGGTAACGAAGTTCCGGGTTTCAGGGCGTCACCTGCGGATATATGTCCATAGGTGCGTTTGTCCATAGGCACGGTCACCTGATCGAGCATTTTGGCCGCCGCTTGCGGCGTCACGGATTGCATGACAATACCAAGGCAACGAATGGTTTCGGCCAGAACGTACAGCACCGTTTGCATACGTGCCGGGTCTGTCTTTTTCAAACCCCATGGTGCCTGCACATCGATGTAGGCGTTTGCAGCATTGACAAGTTTCCAGATGGTTTCCAACCCGCGGTGAAAGGCGTAGCGGTCAAATTCCTTGCGTACCGCTGGAACAAGTAATTCTTGCGCATCTTTCAACAATGTCTTGTCTTCGGCCGTGAAATCACCATGCAGCGGTACTTTGCCATCGCAGTTTTTGGCGATCATGGAAAGTGTGCGTTGCGCGAGGTTACCCAATCCGTTGGCCAGATCGGCGTTGATCCTTGTGATTGCCTGATCATGCGAAAAATCGCCATCGCTACCGAACGGCACTTCACGAAGGAGGAAGTACCGCGATTGATCCAGCCCGTATGTATTGACCAGATCTTCGGGGGCAATGACATTACCGAGCGATTTGGACATCTTTTGTCCTTCGATCGTCCACCAGCCATGGGCGAAAACCTTTTTCGGCGGGGCAATGCCGGCGGCCATCAGGAAGGCGGGCCAGTAAACGGCATGGAACCGCAAGATATCTTTGCCAACCATGTGGACATCGGCGGGCCAGAATTTTTTGAAAAGATCGGCTCCTTCATCCGGATAGCCGAGCGCGGTGATATAGTTGGTGAGCGCATCGATCCAGACATACATCACATGGCCCGGCGCATCCGGCACGGGTACGCCCCATGTCAGTCGCGTGCGGGATACGGAAAGGTCACGCAAGCCGCCTTTAACGAAGCTGATGACTTCATTCCTGCGCGTGTCGGGTTGAATGAAATCAGGATTGCGGGTGTAATAATCCAGCAGCTTGTCGCCCCATTGCGAGAGACGGAAGAAATAACTTTCTTCTTCCACCCATTCGCATTCCGCGCCGGAGGGGGCAATCTTTTTGCCGTTCGGGCCGTCGGTCAGTTCATCTTCGCCGTAATAGGCTTCGTCCCGCACGGCGTACCAGCCGCCGTAAGAATCCAGATAAATATTTCCTGAATCGACCAGTCTCTTCCAAAGGGCCTGACAGGATTTGATGTGGCGCGGTTCGGTTGTGCGGATAAAATCGTTGTTCGTGGTGTTGAGTTTTGGCAAAAGATCACGGAAGTTTTGCGAAACCTGATCGGTAAAGGCTTGCGGATCAATGCCATTCTTTTCGGCCGCTTGTTGAACCTTTTGCCCATGTTCATCGGTGCCGGTCAGGAAATAGACATCAAACCCGTCGAGCCGTTTGTGACGAGCGGCGACATCGCACGCGATGGTCGTATATGCATGACCGAGATGCGGTTTGTCGTTCACATAGTAAATCGGTGTCGTGATGTAATAATTTTTCTTGTCCGTCATTTGGTTCCGCCTGTTTTAAAATCGTCCGCCCAGAATGGTAAAGGCACCGATCACACCCTGATGTTTGTCGAGATTGCTGACATTTATTGCGATAAAATGTTCTTTGAGTTTTTCGCAAATGGCAACCCATTGTTCAAGGGAATAATGTTGAAGCAAGCGTTCCATCGGCTCCGTTGCAAGAACGGCGGGCAGCGGTCGGGCCAGGGCCTTGCATAGGGTCATCGTCCGGATGGTCCATTCGGCCACTGTTACGAAACCGTCATGGGCGTTTTCCATGCCGGGTTTTGATAGATTGTCCGCCCAAGGGTGGATTTGTTCCCAGTTGAAATCCGGCCAGCCTTCGGCAAAGGCGATGAAGGAATGGAGGGCGTTAACCCCTTCTTCCTGATGCAGGACGGTGGCGCGTCCCACGCTGCCATCCGATAGGTCGGACAAAAGCGCGAGTTCGGATTTGCTGGCTTCCGGTGCGGCGCGAAGCATAAGATTTGTCATCGTTTCCGCTTTTAAAGGCGCAAAATGAAATGTCCGGCACCGTGACCGGATCGTCGGGATCATGGAGCCCAGCCGCGCACAGACCAGAATAATCAAGGATTGCGGCGGCGGTTCTTCCAGAATTTTCAAAACGGCGTTTTGTGCCTGGCGCGTCATGGTTTCGGCTTCGTCAACGATGACGATCCGCCACCCGCCCTCCGCCGTGGTCATGCGCAGGAAGGGCGCGATTTCACGGATGCTGTCTACATCCACACCGGTTTTTTTGACGCCTTTGCGCTCATCCATCGGCCGTTCGATATAACGCAGATCGGGATGCCCGCCTGCGGCGATTTTTCGCGCAACCGGATCATCGATGGACACAAACAGCGTATCCGGTTTTGCCGGTACTTCGCCAAACAGGCTGTCCTGTCCATCATCGCCCCCCGCCCCGTGTTTGAGCAGGAAGCGGGCAAGGCGAAACGCGGCCGTTGCCTTTCCGACGCCGAAGGGGCCGGAAAAGATCAACGCATGGGGCAGCTTGCCGTCATTGTAAAGTTCCAAGAGGGCCTTTTCATTGGCTTCGTGACCGAACAGGTCTGGATTGGCGGATGGCGGCGGCAACGTGGCCCCGGCAGGCGCTGAGATGTTTGCGCCAGCGTCCTCCCCCTCAAATTCATCATCATCCAGAAAATCATCGAACATGGCCAAATCTTAGAGATCGGAACGCGCCGCAGCAAGTCCGCCGTAGGAATTGTGGAACAGTTGGCGTCAGCTTTTTAAGATTGCAGAATATTATGTGAAAGATTAGGATGTGGGCGGAGTGTTTTTAAATGTCTGAAGAGTTTTCCTATTTAAGATATGCCGCCGAAGTGTTTGACGAAATGGTCCGTTACCATTTGGGCGAGTTTTTATTCTACGGTTCCATTGGGCTGGGTGCATACGCCTGGGGAGAATATAAATCTTTAAAAGCTCTTCACGCAGGGCATTTTTCCGGCCCCACGGCGGTGATACAAACCACGCGGTATGATCCAGCGGTCCGCGAACTAAACCGGCCCGGCGAATATTTCCTTTTGATGAACCCTGAAACTGGGAATGGTTTTCGTGACCAGAAAATACGTACCGAAGGTTTGCCTATCCGTTTGGGTGATATGTTTGATAAGTCGGTATCGAAGAAATTGGTAAAATATTTTAACAAGGCGGCGGAGGGTTGCCGTTTGGATTCGCCGGTTGTCTATGAACATCTTCCCCATGCTATTCCTGCACACGATAGAGATAAAATCATGGAGCTTATTCAAAATTCCATACAGAATTATTTTAGCGGTATGTTCCGAGAGCCGCGAGAGTCTGTGGCAAACAACCTTGGCCCTACAGAGTTTGTGGAAGAAAAAACAATCCTTCCGCTCCTCGTTCGCGAAGAAGGTGCCGTTGGATGGCAATTGCGGTTTCTTCTTTTGGAGTTAAACGCGAAGGGTGAACTAGAATTGCCAGACCCCAGAGATGTGCGCTATTTGATGAAAGACGGATCCTATAAACATGATCTTACGAGTGTTGAAAAAGATCGCTATCAGGTGCTCCGGACTATTGCTGAAAGGTTTCGCACCGATCCGGTGTTTAAAAAATCTATGGAAGGGTTCGGTGTTGCAATCCCGACGGGCCGGATAATTTCTTTCGATCCGGAAAAAAGACTTTCCGCAGATTTGCCAGCCTTAAGAGCTTAGGCTTTTAAATCGGCCTGTTTCTTTTTGATATTCAGCAGAATCTCTTGTGCAATTGTATTTTCATCCTGTGCGGCGTCGATGACGATGCAACGATCCGGATTTTTTGCGGCGATGTCCAGATACCCTTTGCGAAGTTTTTGGTGGAAGGTGTTGCCCTTTTCTTCGAACGAGCTTTCCGTCCCTCGCCGGTCTTGCGTGCGTTTCAGGCCGATGGCCGGATCTATATCAAAAATAAATGTCAGATCTGGTTCAAAGTCGCCAATCGAAAGTTCCTTGATCCGTTCGATTTTTTCCAGCGGCAGATTTCCCGCATATCCCTGATAAGCCCGCGTTGAATCGGTATAACGATCACACAGAACCGTCTTTCCTGATTCTAACGTGGGTTTGACAAGTTTTTCGGTGTGAAGCACCCGCGCGCTGAACATCAGCAGCACGAGGGCCTCGGCGGGCCATTCCTGCCCCTTGTTTTTGAAAAAGGTATCCCGCAATGCTTCCGCTTCCGGTGTGCCGCCGGGTTCGCGTGTAACAACGACATCACCGCCGAGCGCAGCGGCGAGCCGTTTGATTTGGGTGGTTTTGCCGGCCCCTTCCCCGCCTTCGAACGTGATGAAGAGGCCGCGCGTCATATTATGGGGCCGTTGATGTGATGGCGGGTTTTGTTTCCCCGAAAATCACCCGTTCCGCCTTTTCTAGCAGGGCGGGGAAAAAGCCTTTGCGCGGGATATCTTTTCCGGCAATCAACGGAAGCTCGATCGTGTTCATGCCGGCGATATCAATCCGCAAGGTGCCGATTTTGTCCCCCATGGCAACCGGTGCTTCGAGCGGTGCCTTGAAGGTGGCTTCCGCACGGATCGCCGTTTGGTCGAGGCGCGGTACGGTGAGTTTCAAATCCTGATCGACGATCAGGGGAACGGAACGCTCCATCCCCATCACGACGGGCGCATCGGCGGCCTTCATGCCTTTTTGCACGACATCGCGGTTGGTGAAGCTGTTCAAGGCCCATTCGAGAAGACGGGTTGATTCCTGCGCCCGTTCATCCATGGATTCCATACCGTTCAAGACCATGATGACACGGCGGCCATCTTTGGTGCCGGAGCCGATCAAACCATAGCCGCCGGAATCCGTGTGACCTGTCTTGATCCCGTCAGCACCGATGTTTTTATACAGCAGCGGGTTGCGGTTCCCTTGTTTAATGTTGTTATAGGTGAATTCTATTTCGCTGTCGTATTTGTAGTATTTCGGGAAATCATGAATGACAGCGCGCCCCAGAAGCGCAAGGTCGTGCGCGGTGGAGTAATGATCCGGATCCGGCCAGCCGGAGGCATTCATGAAATGGCTGTCCTTCATGCCAAGGTCCTGCGCCGTCTTGTTCATTTCCTGAACAAATGCCTCTTCGCTTCCGGCCACGCCTTCGGCAAGCGTTACGGCGGCATCATTGCCGGACTGGATCAACATGCCGCGGATCAGGTCTTCGACCTTCACCATCGAACCCAGCGGCATAAACATTTTGGACCCTTCCATCCGCCATGCTTTTTCGCTGACCGGAAATTCCTGATCCAGCGTAATCTTGCCGCCATCGAGTGCTTTGAAAACGACATAGCCGGTCAATGTCTTGCTCATCGACGAGGTCGGCATTTTTTCACCTGCATCCTTGTCGAGCAGAACCTGCCCCGTTTCATAGTCGATGATATAGGCCTGTTTGGCCGTTGTTTCCATCGCCCATACGGGAGAGGTTACGGCGAAAAGCAGAAAGAAAGACAAGGGCAGAAAGGCCGTAAAGGCTTTGGGCATGAACAATCCATTTATGGTGCGGGGTTTTACGAATTCGCCCTATGAAAACAGGGATTGGGCGGGGACGCAACCCCCTATTCCAGAACTATTTTCGCATTGGGGATACCTTGGCCGGTCATTTGTCCCAGGGCGGCATCCGCCTGATCGACGCTGGAATACGGGCCGAGCCGGA
Organism: uncultured Micavibrio sp.; assembly: GCA_964423095.1. Lineage (GTDB taxonomy): Bacteria > Pseudomonadota > Alphaproteobacteria > Micavibrionales > Micavibrionaceae > Micavibrio_A. Next base: position 3,186 of record CAYRDI010000020.1, on the reverse strand, counting down.
CACGGTAGAAGCTCTTCCCCCCGACATTGGCCGGATAGACGTGTGCCGTACCGTAAGATTTCAGGCGGTCTGACAGGCGTTGCGCATTCGCCGAATCCGAAAAGGCACCTGCCTGAATGTAAACATTGCTGTTTCCCGGAACAGGCTGTTTCGTGACAACCGGATCGGGAAGGAAGCGGCCATCCGGACTGATGTGTCCTTCGACGGGTTGCAGGCGGGATGGCGGCAACTGTACCGCCTCCACCGAGGCGATTCTGGCGGCACCCATCGTATCGTCCGATGTTGCCGTCTGAACGGAAACAGCCGTCGGCGTCGGATACAATGTGACGGGTTGTCCCGGATTGGCGGGCGGCGGGTTACCATTCAGGGCGACCTCATAACCACGGGTGTCTATCCCCGCCTTGGCATCCGCGGCAATCCGGCGGGATTCCGCAGGCAGTACTTCTACCCGCACCTTGGCCGTCCCGTTGTTTTTAAAGCCGAGAAGTTCTGCCGCCTTTTTTGATACATCGATGATCCGGCCCTTGGAATATGGCCCGCGGTCATTGACGCGCACAACAACGGCGCGGCCGTTATCCAGATTTGTGACGCGAACGAGCGATGGCATTTGCAATGTGCGGTGCGCGGCGGTCAGTTCGCTTGAATCAAACAATTCGCCATTCGCGGTTTTTTTGCCGTGAAAGCCGGGGCCGTACCATGAGGCAATACCGGTTTCGGAATAACTGAAACTTTCCTGCGGGTAATATTCCTGCCCGCCGATTAGATAGGGTGAGCCGATTTTATACATGCCTTTTGACTGGCTATCCCGCTCGACATTCTTGGCGATATGGGCCCCGAATTGTGTTTCCGCGCAGGCGGTCAATCCGAGGATTGCAAGGATGGGAATAATTTTCAAAAAGGATTTCATTTTTTCTTACCGGGCGATGGCATCGGCGATCAGGCCGACGCTGGTTGCAAAGTATGTGGAACGATTCCAGAGCATAATGGTCTGATAATTGCCGTAAACGATATAGGATTCACCTCCGACACCGTCTGGCGCAACGATAGAGGCTGAAAAATTTTCATCCGGCAACGGTGCGCCGGATAAATCCTTAACGCCCATTGCTTTCCAAACCGAAATGTTTTTTTTGATTTTGGGCGTGGCAAGATTTGCGGGGAAAGATTTCGGCAATAAAACCCTGCGTCCCCATCTTTGTCCGTCAGACCATCCGCTTTTGGCAAGATAGTTTGCGGTGGAGGCAAACACGTCCAGCTTGTCGTTCCAGATGTCGGCCTTTCCATCCCCGTCTGCATCAACCGCATAGGCAAAAAAGCTGGAAGGCATAAACTGGTTTTGTCCCATGGCACCGGCCCATGATCCCTTCATCTCCGCCGCGGAGATATGACCTTGATCCACGATTTTCATGGCCTTGATCAACTCATCCCGAAAGAAAGAGGCGCGCCTCCCTTCCCAGGCCAGTGTGGCGAGTGCGGGAATAATTTTAAAGCCGCCAGTGTTTTGCCCAAAATTGGTTTCGATTCCCCACAGCGCAAGAACATATTGCGGGGCAACTCCATAAGTTTTTTCGACCCATGCCAGTTCACGCGCATGGGCGTGGTATAATTGCTGACCTTTTTGAATGCGCTGATCGTTCACGACATTGCGTTTGTATTGCGCGAATGTCATTTTCTTTTCCGGTTGTTTGCGATCGAGCTCAATCACTTTCGGGATGGGATGAATGCTGCCAAGTGTATCATTGATCGTTTTTTGCGAGATTCCTTCACGGGCGGCTTGCGTTTTTACACCCGCGAGCCATGTTTCAAAATCCGTTGCCCCTGCGCGTATAGGAACAAAAAACAGCAAAGCGCCGATCATGGCAAGAACAAGCGAATGTTTCATGATGGCCCCGATGTTAACGCGGGTGGCGGTAGGATAAAAGCGCTTTTTCCCGTGACATAATATACCACGCTTCCGATCAGTTCGCGGATGGTGATGTTGAGATCCGTGAAGTTGCGTAAAACATTCGGGGCGCGCAGGAAGACGCCTCTGTCCCCATCTGTTTTAGGATCGCAGCCATAAGGAAGAACATCCCATCCCTGTTGTTTGAAAATGCCCAAGGCGCGCGGCATATGGAAACGTGATGTCACCAGAATCCAGTTTTCGTCTTTTTTTGGTTTGACTAGTTCTTTTGTATAAACGGCGTTTTCAAAAGTGTTGCGGGAATTGCTTTCATAAACGATGTTGCGGTTCGCAAGCCCCGCCATTTTGAAAAACGCTTCGGCGGCACCGGATTCACGTGCTTGCGGATTCATCAAATCCCCGCTGCCGCCGGAAAAGACCAGCTTCGCTTTTGGATACATCCTTGCAAGACCCAGGAAGCAAACGGCGCGGCTGGCCTGTGCGTTCATGATGATCTGTCCGTTTTTTTCGGAAAGATGGGGTTCAAACGCCCCGCCCAGCAGAACGATGCCATCGACTTTTTGCGGAAGATATTCCGGCCCCGGCGTCTGCCGTTCCAGCCACCCAACGGCCAGTGGGCCAATCGGCAACAGCCCGAAAACCAGAATGCCGGTCAGGGCAAGATTCATGATCCGCTGCCCGGCGTCCATCCAGCGCGTGCGGTATAGGATGGCTCCCAGCAATCCGAGAAGGCAGAGCGCGTTCAGTGGTTGCGCCAGTGCCCAAAAAATTTTGGACAGAATAAAAAACATGGGACATCCTTAACAGATTGCTCTTGCCCATCCAAGCTGCAGCCTATATCTTCGCACAGATTTCATAACCGCCTGAAATAAACGGAAGAGTGGTAGAGTGCCCCGTCCGCGCAGGCGGACAGACAAAAGTTTCAACCGCGCCAACCGGCGGTTGATCATGGCACGGAAGAGTGGCAGAGCGGTTGAATGCACCGGTCTTGAAATCATGTTCGTGCAAATTTCACCATCAAAATTTGGTTAGAATACAGCGGGTTAAGATTTTTAATCTTTCCGCGATACACTTACACATGTCTTACACACTTTTTAGTGTGCATGGAGGTAAGTGATGCAGATGGAAACGCACACGTTTATGGACGGAAAAGTCCATATTTATCGCAGAGAAAACAGCCGCTATTGGCAATGTTCTACGTACATGGCCGGACGCAATCACCGCGTCTCCACAAAAGAAGAAACCCTAGCCCTCGCCAAAGAATTCGCTCGCGAATGGTATATGGC
>CAYRDI010000019.1:33841-34938 GCA_964423095.1 uncultured Micavibrio sp. | reverse complement strand
GATCGCCACCATGTGGGGCGGTTCCATCGAATTCAAAACCCCGATGCTCTGGGCGATTGGGTTCATCTTCCTCTTCACCGTCGGCGGTGTGACGGGCGTGGTGCTGGCCAATGCCGGGATGGATACGTCCTTGCATGACACCTATTACGTTGTCGCGCACTTTCACTACGTTCTCTCGCTCGGCGCGGTGTTCGGCCTGTTTGCCGGTTTCTATTACTGGATCGGCAAAATGTCGGGCCGACAATATCCGGAATGGGCCGGTGCCTTGCACTTCTGGGTGACGTTCGTCGGCGTCAACCTGATCTTCTTCCCGCAGCACTTCTTGGGCCTGCAAGGGATGCCACGCCGTTATGTCGACTACCCCGCCCCGCCCGTTCCGGCGGAAATGCAGGGCCTGCTCGTCAACCCGGTCGAAAAGATAAAATGGATCATGTCGAACGAGGCTTATGGATTTCACCTCTACAACTACATCTCCTCGATGGGTGCCGCATTAACGGGGCTGTCCGTCGTGCTGTTCCTGATCATCGCGCTGTACACCATCTTCTTCGGTCGCCGCGTCGGTGGAAACTACTGGAACGCTCAGCCGCAATGCATGACTCTGGAATGGACGCTGCCTTCACCGCCGCCCTTCCACCAGTTTGACATCCAGCCACGCGTAAAATAGTGCTGGCATAAAAAGTTAAAAAACCCCGCCCCGGCGGGGTTTTTTCATGGGATTTGGGGGAACCGCTTGCGCTTTTACGGACAAGCTGGTTATCTACCACGTCATGACAAAGACCATTGCCGAACAGTTGTTTGAAGAAGCGCTTCGCGCCCGTACCCGCGTGTATCAGGCGGGCTCGCCCACGCCCTTGCAGGAAATCTACAACAACGGTCATGATTATCGCATTTTCGTCAAACGCGAAGATCTCGGCCCCATCAACGCCTATAAATGGCGCGGGGCGTACAACGCCGTGCGCGTGCACCATGAAAAATCCGGCTGTAAAACCGTGGTCGCGGCCTCCGCCGGAAACCATGCGCAAGGTGTGGCCATGGCCGCAAAATTGCTGGGCATAGACGCCAAGATTTTCATGCCGCTCTCCACACCGATGATGAAG
>CAYRDI010000019.1:0-33831 GCA_964423095.1 uncultured Micavibrio sp. | reverse complement strand
ATGAAGCAAAACTCCGTGCGCCGTCACGGCGGTGATCATGTGGAAATCATACTCCACGGCGATACGTACAATGAATCCGCCGAAGCCGCGCGGCAGTACGTTGAAAAACACGGCCACACATACGTTCATCCCTTTGATGACATTTACACCATGGCGGGACAGGCCACGATCGGCGATGAAATCATGTTATCGGGACAGGGGCCGTTCGATTACGCGTTTGTCCAGATCGGCGGCGGCGGCATGGCGGCGGCGGTCGCTGCATGGCTGAAACTCCACAATCCGAACATCAAGGTGATCGGCGTCGAGGGCGTTGATCAGGCCTGTATGAAAACATCGGTGGAGGCCGGAAAGATTGTCACGCTGGACAATGTCGACACGTTCTGTGATGGCACGGCCGTTACCCGCCCCGGCGAAATCGGCTTTGAAATCTGTCGCAAGTACATCGACGCATACATCACCGTGACGAACGAGGAAGTCGCTGCCTCGATCCAGAAAATGTGGGATGCCAAGCGCGTGATTCCCGAACCGTCAGGGGCCATGGGATTGGCGGGATTGATCCAGTACGCGAACACATATCCCAAGGAGGTACAGGGCAAAAAACTGCTCTGCGTTCTCACCGGCGCGAATATGGATTTTTCAAAGCTCTCGCAAATCTCGCAACGCTCCGCCATCGGCGCGCAACGCCGGCGTTACATCCGTTTTCATATCGGCGAAAAAAAGGGCGGGATGCTCGCCCTGCTCGACCAGCATTTCAAAGACCTGTCCGTGTCCGAATTCCTGTACGGTAAAATCCACGAAACCGAAGCCTGGCCGATCATCGCGCTCGAATCCACACCGGAAACCATGGAACATCTGGATGACCGTCTGAAAAAGGCGGGCGTTGAATTCGAAGATGTGACGCTCGACCCCGATGTCCGCTACCGCATCATCAATTACAATCCGGCCCTGTTCAAAGACCCCGTGCTCATGCACATACATTTTCCGGAACGTAAGGGAGCCTTACGGGATTTCATGCGCAAAATCTCAGGCGTCGCCAATGTCTGCTATTTCAACTATGCGTACACCGGCGAAAGCATCGGCCGGGCGATCATGGCCTTTGAGTTTGAAGACGCGGGCAACAAAGAGCAGTTTTATCAGGTGATTGGCGATTCCGCCGTCACCTGCCGCCCCGTGGACGACCCCGCCGCGAAACGCATTTTGCAGGTATAAAAGTTAGCAAAAATATTTATTGACATAACTATATTTTCGATATAGATAAACCCTCATGGAAAAAGAAACCGAAATCGTTCATACAACAAGCACACGACAAACTTTTACAAGCGCAGGCGTTGGCTTAGTAGCATTAGAGGCAACCTTTGCTACGATGTACGGCAATGACATATTGAAATTACATAATTCAACGTACAGCCAGTGTATGGCGGACTCTATTCTACCCCCTGCAGACTGCGCACATTGGCATCACGGGACGGCTGCACAAACGGTAGGTTTCGGCATTGAACTTGGTGTTTCCGTTATTGCGGGCTTTTTTGCCAGCCGCGTTGCCGCCAACCTGATGGGCGACCGCGTAACGGTCATTCGCGAACGTCCTGTTCAAAAACAGGTGGAAGCGGCCCCATCCATCACGGCGAATCTCGCGCCGAAATTTTAAAATCTCTCAAAATCCGCGTGATTTTACGGCCCTCTCTTGCTACAAGAACCGCATGAGTGATGTCGCCGCCACCATCGATACGCCCGAAGCCTCGGTAAAAGATTATTTTGCCCTGTTGAAACCAAGGGTGATGAGCCTTGTGGTGTTTTCCGGTTTTGCGGGAATGTATGTCGCCCCCGGCTTTTCGAACCTCCACCCCGTCATTGCCGCCACTGCCGTGCTCTGTATCGCGCTGGCCGCCGGTGCGGCGGGGGCCATCAACATGTGGTATGACCGCGATATCGATGCGGTCATGAACCGCACGAAAAACCGCCCCATTCCGCTCGGCCGCGTTCCCGCCGAAGAGGCATTGCAATTCGGCGTTGTCCTTTCGCTGCTGTCCATCATGACCATGGGCGTGGCCGTAAACTGGACGGCGGCTACCCTGTTGGCAACCGCCAACCTTTTTTACGTGTTCGTCTATACGATGTGGTTGAAACGCCGCACGCCACAAAATATCGTGATCGGCGGGGCCGCCGGTGCCTTTCCGCCGATGATCGGCTGGGCCGCCGTCACGGGGGATGTCTCCACGGCCAGCCTGCTTCTCTTTTCGCTGATCTTTTTCTGGACCCCGCCGCATTTTTGGGCTTTGTCATTGTTCGCGAATGAAGATTACAAGCGCGCGAATATTCCCATGCTTCCCGTCATTGCGGGTGAACGCGCCACCAAAATGCAAATGCTGGCTTACACTTTTCTTTTGATACCGCTCTCCGTTGCACCCTATGCCATCGGCATTGCCGGAATCGGGTACGGCATTTTTGCCTTTGCGCTGTCCGTGTTTTTCCTGTTCACGAATTTCCGCGTGTTGGTGGATAACAGCCACAAGAGCGCAAAGTTGATGTTCGGCTATTCGGTGTTTTACCTGTTTGCCATTTTCACCGCCCTGATGATCGATAAGGTTTGATATTACGATGCCCCTTTCCGATGTTCACAAGCGCAAGCGCGCCAAAAATTTACTGATCCTTGCCGCCATCGCCGCATGGATCGCCCTGATATGGGTTGTCACGATGATCAAGATTGCCAACCATGCCTGAACCAAAGCCTGCCTATAGTCCCGAATGCGTTCTGATCACGGGCGCGACGGGTGATTTCGGCAAGGCGTTCGCGCAGCGTTTTTACACCATCGGATCTAAATTGATTTTGCACGGACGCGATAAAACCAAACTCGATGCCTTGTGCAAAAAATTCCCTGGGTCTGTTCCGCTCCTCTTTGACATCACCGACAAAAATGAGATGGTCAAGGCACTGAACGGGATACCGGAAAGCCATAAAAAGATTGATGTCCTGATCAACAATGCCGGTCTTGCGCTTGGCTTAGACCGTGCGCATGAAGCCGATCTTGCCGATTGGGAAACCATGATCGATGTGAACGTCACGGCATTGGCGCGCATGACGCGTCTGGTCGCGGACGGCATGTCCAAACGCAAAAAAGGCCATATCATCAACATTGCCTCCACCGCCGGCAATTACCCATACCGCGGCGGCAGTGTTTATGGTGCGACGAAATCCTTCGTCAAACAATTCTCTCTGGCGCTCCGCGCGGATTTTGCGGGAATCGGTATCCGCGTCACCAACATCGAACCGGCGCAGGTCGAAACGCAGTTTTCCACGGTGCGGTTTAAGGGCGATCAATCCCGTGCCGGCAAAGTGTATGAAGGCACGGATTCGTTAAAAGCCGAAGACATCGCCGAAAGCGTTGTCTGGGCCGCAACCCTGCCCCCGCATGTCAACATCAACCGGCTGGAAATCATGCCTACCGCGCAATACCCGGCCGGTCTGGCCTTTGAAAAGCGCGGCACATGATGGACAAAAACAAACGCATGCTTTTGATGGTGTTCGGCACGGTCTTCCTCATGGTAGGGCTGAGCTTTGCCTCCGTGCCCCTTTACCGCCTGTTTTGTCAGATTACGGGCTATGGCGGGACGACCCAGCGTGCCGAATCCCTGCCTGGTATCGTCCTGGACCGCAAAGTCACCGTCCATTTCGATGCCAACACCTCCACCGATATGCCCTGGATTTTCAAACCCGAACAGGCCAGCACGACCGTGCAGCTCGGGCAGCAGGGGCTCGCCTCCTTTCTCGCGAAAAACGAGCTATCCAAACCCACCGAAGGCACCGCCCTCTTCAACGTCACGCCGGACAAGGTCGGAAAATACTTTCACAAAATCCAGTGTTTTTGTTTTTCGGGCCAGATGTTAAAGCCCGGCGAGGAAATGCATATGCCAGTCGTGTTTTACATAGATCCAAAAATGGCCGAGGACAAGGAAATGGACGATGTCACGTCCGTCACGCTTTCCTACACCTTCTATCCTTCCGAATCGGAAGAGCTTGATAAGGCTATGGAAGCCTTTTACAATTCCCCCTGAAATTGATAAAACCAACATCTAACGGGCGTCAGAGCCTTACCCACACTGAAAGATTTTCCATGGCTGAAAACATCGAATACGACACCACCGGCAAACCGCATCCCTACCACCTTGTCCGGCCCAGCATCTGGCCGTTTGCGGGGTCTATCGCCGCCGGTCTTACGGCATTCGGGATGGTGTTGTTCATGCACGGGACAAATCTTGGGGATCTGTTCAAAAGCGCGCCAGAAACCATCGCGAGCTTTCATTTCGGCGCGAAACTTCTGGTTCCCGCCTTCCTTTGCATTCTGGCCGTCATGTTTTTCTGGTGGAAAGACATCATTTTTGAAAGCGTGAAAGAACGCGTCCATAACGGAATTACAGAGGTCGGCCTGCGTTTTGGTATGGCCTTGTTTATCGCCTCCGAAGTCATGTTCTTCGTCGCGTTCTTCTGGGCATTTTTCGATGCCAGCCTTTATCCGGGCGAAGCGCATCAATATATGCGCACGGAATTTACGGGCGGTATGTGGCCGCCAAAGGGGATTGAGGCAATCCATGCTTTCGATCTTCCCTTTATGATGACGCTCATCCTGCTGCTGTCCGGCTGCACGGTGACATGGGCGCACCACGCCATTCTTGAAGGAAAAAACAAGGATGCAGTTTTGGGACTCGGCATTTCCGCTTTGCTCGGCCTGTTCTTCCTTTCCTTCCAGATGTACGAATACCACCATGCAACATTTCCGTTCAAAGGCGGTGTATTCCCCTCCACCTTCTACATGGCGACGGGTTTTCACGGTTTCCACGTTTTTGTCGGAAGCGTCTTCCTGATCGTCTGCTGGCTGCGCGCGCGCAAAGGGCATTTTACCCCGGCCCGCCATTTCGGTTTCGAAGCCGCCGCCTGGTACTGGCATTTCGTTGACGTTGTCTGGCTGTTCCTGTTTGTCGCCATCTACTGGTGGGGTGGCAACGCATCGGCCCACATGGCCGGATGACGGATAACAGCGAAACCCCTGCACAACGGGCCCTTGCCTGTAAATGCCCACGCTGCGGGATCGGTGATCTCTATCCGTCCCGTTTCAGCCTGACATTCAAAAGCCGGTGCGATTCCTGTGGGCTCGATTTTTCCAAAAACGATGCCGCCGACGGACCTGCCGTTTTCCTGATCTTCATTCTGGGTTTTACGATTGTCCCCGCCGCGCTCTATGTGGAATTTACCTATGAACCGCCGGTGTGGGTGCACTTCGTTCTGTGGACACCCTTGGTCATCCTGCTGACCATCGGCTTCCTGCGCCCCGTCAAAGCCTACACACTGGCCCTGCAATACAGGCACAGGGCGGGAGATCTGGAAGAATGAACATTCCCGCCCGTGAAACCGCCATTACCGGCATTTGTCTTGCCATTTTGCTTGGCCTTGGCACATGGCAGGTAGAGCGTTTGCAATGGAAAGAAAGAGTGATTGCGGATTTGCAAACGCTCTATGACTCCAGCGCCTCTTTACCTTCCTTAAGCGAAGAAACGCTGAATGCCCTCGATCAGGAGAATCTTCGTTTTGCCTATGGCCATATCGATGGGACTCCCGAAAAAGATAAGGCCGTTTTGGTCGGCCCCGTGTCCAGAGACGGACGCATGGGGTACAACCTGCTCGTGCCCTTGAAAACGGACCACCAGAAAGATGTGATCGTCAACGCCGGTTGGGTGGATGATTTATGGAAGGATACGCTCGAAGACCGTCTGGGCATTTTCCCCGCGCGTGTGACCATCAAGGGGCTGGCCCGCAAACCCGATTGGTCGCGTTTTGCCTCGAAAAACAGTCCGGAAAACAATCTCTGGTTCCGCCCCGATCCTGCCGAAATCGCGCGAGCCAAGGAATTGGGCGAAATCCACGGGACGATTGTATATGCGGATAGAATAGACCCCCCTTTGCAGGATGTCATACCACAGGAAGAAAAATGGTATCCGCGCAACATGCACCGGCAATACGCCATATTCTGGTACGGTATGGCCGTCATTCTTCTGGCCGTATATGGATTTTATCTCCGCGGGCTGACCAACAAAAAAGCACCTTAACGGTGCTTTTTTTTCATTTCATTTTTTTCTAGTTGAGGGAATCAGACCCGTCATCCGTTTGACGCTGGGCGACCTTTACACCACCCCGTGCCTGCGCGTACTGGTTGTTCACCTCCGCGACATGCGATTTGAATTTCTTCAGATCACGACCCGCCAGTGCCTGACCGATCGGTAAATTGATACCACGCGGATTGACCTGTTTGGAATTGACCATGACTTCATAGTGCAGGTGCGGTCCCGTGGAACGACCGGTCGTTCCCACATAACCGATGATCTGCCCTTGTCTTACGCTCGAGCCTGGTTTTACACCGGGAGCGATCCTGCTCATGTGGGCATAGGCGGTATCGAGGTTCGCACTGTGGTGGATACGGACATAATTGCCGTAGCTGCTGAACCGTCCGGCGCGAACGATCTTTCCATCCCCCGATGCGTAAATCGGCGTTCCGGTCGGCGCGGCGAAATCAACCCCTTTGTGCATTTTGGAGTATCCCAGAACAGGGTGGAACCGCATCCCGTAACCGGACGAAACATGGGCCCCGTCCACCGGCGTTTTCATCAGGGTCTTTTTAATCGACTGGCCATCCGGTCCATAATAATCGATCCGGCCATCGGCGGATTTAAAACGGTAAAGCGGAATATCGCGGCCACCCAGCGTCAGGCGCGCATACATAATGTCACCTGTGCTGGCCACGTATCCATCTTCTGTCTGGCGCGTATCATACATCACTTCAAGAGCATCACCGGAATGAATGTCGCGCTGGAAGTCGACGTTCTGGGAAAATATCTTGATCGCATCGGAAACAATGCTTTTGGGAATGCCCGCTTTGGCGGCCGAACCGTAAAGCGAGTTTTTAATCACGGCCTTTTTGGCCAACGTAACATTTTTGACTTCTTTTTCTTCGAGCTTGGAGGAAAAGTCCCCGCCATCGCGAAACACACGGATGGTCTTCAAGGGATTGACCGCAATCTGCAAGTTGGTCAGCTGGTATCCTTTTTCGGATTCACCGTTGGGCTCGAAATGCATATGAACATCCTGACCGGCCTTCAGATCGCGCGGATCAAAATGTTTTTTCATCGCCTGAATGATGTCATGCACTTCACTGACGGCGACACCTTCTTTTTGCATGACAACGCCAAGGGCGTCACCCTTCGTGATCGTCACAATCCGGTCGGACGGGCCGGCGGGTTCTTCAAACTGCGGAATGGCATCGGCCACATCCAGAGCCCCATCATCGGCCCCCGTTTGCTGTGACGGTTCCATGTAGTTATAAGCCTTGGCGGCCGAAGCGATTTCGAAATGCACCGGCGGAAAACCATCCAGCGGGCCGAACGTCACGGCCGTCGGCAATCCCGCGGCCAAAGCCGCCGTCATACCGGCGATATACCGCAGGCGCAGTTTGTTGTTCTTCGTGAAGACATAGCGATGGCGTAAGCCCAAATGCTTTGCCATGAACGCACAGGAGTGACCCAGGACATTCTTCAGCGGCATTTCACACCCTTATTACACTGTTTCATCTTTGTTTCGGTGCGGCCCGGAAGTTCCGCACATTCCTTTTTAGATCCGTTTTAAAGTCCTACAGGTTGATCCAAAGCAGTTTCAGTTTCTTTTGGTCTCGTTTAATGACATCCGGTCAAGTGGCCATTGTTAGCACACGGTATTTTGTTTTGGAAGCCACTGCACAAATTATTAACAAAGATATGGACAGCTTCCTGATTTTATTTCCATATAAATAATTAAATCCCGCAAGCCTTTGAAATCGCTTCATAGGCTTTGGTCGATCCGGACAGGCTGAACGTATCTTTCGTTTCCGTACCGCGGGATGAGACACCCTTGACCACCATTTTTGACCCTTTTTGAAGGGCTGCGGCGAGCGTGTTGTCGGCACTGGCATCGGCGGCCCAGGCCATATCGTTCTGGGTAAACAGCGTGAATTCCTTACCGTCCAGGCTTAACTCGACATTACTGCCCTTCTTGTAACCGTATCCGGACATGTAACTAAACACATTCTTTGTGCCTTCACGCGGACGGTGCGTGATCATGGCAACAACCTCCCCACGCTTGGAATACTTGCCCTCGGCCTTGGTCGGTTTGGCGGCCATATAGCAAACCTTGCCGCCGTTTTCATCGAAGACATAGGCCGTCCATGAGCCGAAATGGCCGATTTCCTTTTGTTCGGAGGCCTGTGCCGCGAAACCGGAAAACAAACAAAAGGCGAAAAGGGGTATTAAAAAATATTTCATGTGCGATCCATGGGAAGCGGGGCTGTCATTCGAACGTCTATAAAGACAATGCGCAGATTAAACAATCCGGGAATACAGGACAATCCCCTTGGCGGATTGAAACAGCCTCATCCAATTATAATCCCCACCCGTATAAAGAAACGATTAAAAATACATAAAAGTCGAAAAACACACTTGTTTGAAAGGGTTGAGGTGTCGTTAATAAGAAGCATGAACGCATCCGTCCTGACAGGCCCAGACCCGCAAACCGCCCCGGAAAAAACGGCAAGCCCCGCCTATTTCCAACGGTTATTGCTGGCTATCGCCGAAAAAGAGGATCAGGAGGCTTTTGCGACCTTGTTCGATTATTTTGCCCCGCGGATAAAATCCTTTCTGATGAAGGGGGGTGCCACGCCGGATGCGGCCGATGAACTGGCACAGGAAACAATGATTTCCGTCTGGCAAAAAGCCAAGACCTTCGATCCTGCGCGTGCCAGTGCCAGCACATGGATTTTCACGATCGCACGGAACAAACGGATCGATGCCCTTCGTAAAACCGTCCGTCCGGAATTCGACCCTGCCGATGCGCAAGACATCAAAGACGATACACCATCGATCAGCGAAAGAATGGCACAGCAAGAAGAAAGCGATGCGGTCGCACAAGCTATCCGCTCCCTTCCGGCGGATCAGGCGGATCTTTTGTACAAATCGTTTTTCGAAGACAAATCGCACGCAGATATTGCCGCCGAAACAAAAATCCCGCTCGGCACCGTCAAATCACGGATCCGGCTGGCGATGGACAAACTGCGTAGCGATAAAAAAGTAAAGGAGATCTGGGTATGATCAAGGACGATACCACATACCATTCCCTTTTGATGGAATATGCCAGCGGTTGCATCGACGAAGCCCATGCGCTTTTGGTCGCCACGCACATGGCCCTATCGCCAGAAGCACGTAAATATATCGCCCAGTATGAATCGATCGGCGGTTCGATGCTCCATGATTGCTGCCCGCCCGTTGAAATGACGGCGCATGCGCGGCGCGCCGTACTGGAAAAAATCAAAAACATACCGTGCGCGGAAAAAACAAAGTGCGGCGATGCAAAGAAATCCTTCACCGCCGATGCTCTGTCCATACCCGCCTGCCTCGAACATTACATCGAAACGCAAACGTGGCGGAAAACCGAAGACGGCATCGAACGGCTGGTGATCAAAACCACCTGCGCCGGGTGGCGGGCAGAACTCGTGAAAATTCAAGGTGGCCGTACCGTACCGCCGGCGCCGCCCCGAACCAATGTTGCAACCCTGGTTTTAAAAGGCGCGCTGTTTGAAGAAAACGGACAGTACCGTCGCGGCGATGTGATTATCATCGAACGCGGACAAATCCACCGTCTGACCAGCGATGCGGGCGAAGGATGCGTGGTAATGATCGTTAAACCATCGGGGCTGCGGGTTCAAAGCCTGCTCCAACAGGCTTTGAACTATCTGACCGCACGATAGACCCTATTGCGGTTTGACAACCTGTTCCAGCCTGTCCAGTGCTTCGATAATTCGTTGTTCGGACACCGCAAAGCACATACGAAGCCATCCGGCACAACATTTCCCGAACGCGCAGCCGGGTGCGAGACTGAGCAGGCCTTCATCGATCAGACGGCGCGATAAACTCATGCAATCGGGTTCGCCATCGACGCGGAAGAAGGCATAAAAGGTTGCCGGGGGACGGTGCATATGGATACGGCCGTTCGTGTTGAAACGATCCATGACCAAATCCAGATTGGATTTCCACAAGGCAACCTGTTCGGCGATGAACGGTTCCCCGTGGCGAAGGGCCGCGACTGCGCCATACTGCGCATAGGTCGGCGGGCCCATATTGTCGTATAGGGCCAGATCGCGCACCGGTTCGTCCGAATTGGCAGGTCCAACCAGCCAGCCGAGCCGCCAGCCCGTCATCGCATAGGATTTGGAAAAGGAATTGACGATAAAAAGTTTGTCGTCTGGTTCGGAATAATCGAGGAAGGACGGGCTGCGCGTTCCTTCAAATACGATCCGCGAATACACCTCGTCCGCGATGATCCAGATGCCGCGGCTCCGCGCGAATTCCAATACCTTTTTGATTTCGGGGCCGGTCATCGTCCACCCCGTCGGGTTGGACGGTGTCACAATCAACATCACTTTCGTGCGCGCCGTCACCGCATCGAACAGCTTGTCCATATCAAGCTGCCAGCCTTGTCCTTCGACATGTTCTAGCGGCACCTGCACGGTTTTGGCTTGTGTCAGTTCGATCGCACCCAGAAGATTCTTCCAGATCGGCGTGACCGCCACAACCTCGTCGCCCTCGTCCAACACCGACGTCAGGGCCAGATGCATCGCCGTTGTCCCCGACGATGTAGCAAAAATCCGGTTGGTCGGAATATTCATTTTAAAGACGTTGGCATAGTAATTCGAAATTTCCTGCCGCAATTCAGGTGTACCCAGAACAGGGGCATAGAAGGTTTTACCTTCCTGCATCGCCTTGTACGCCGCATCCGCGATAAAATCAGGCGTGCGCGCACTACCCTCCCCTTGGGCCAGAGAAATAATACCGGGCTTTGTCCAGCCATAGCGGAGCATTTCCGCCCCCTGATTGGGGGTAAGGTTGGAGAGGACGGAGCGGAATTGCGGGACTTTTTCGTTACTCATCGTTTGATCATTCATAATAATGGAGCCTGATGTACTCATGGGGCAAACACCTTACAAGCATTCTTTTGTTTTTTTGGGATTTTCGGCTAATTCGCGCTCTTTGCGCTATGTCGGGATATGATGTGCGGGCTAACCCGCAGCGGCGGCTGCCATCGCGGCGGCGGCACAGGCGCAAGCAGCAGCGATCAGGGCTGCATCAAAGGCGTAAAGGCTTGCGGTTTCGGTCATCATCCCCTCGATCTAGCCATAAACCGACGCGGGAATCAAGGGCGCAATCGAGATTGGAACGTATTTGGTGGGTTTGAATGGCTTGTCTTCGATGAAAAGACCCGTACCGGATGAAACGAGGTGCCCCAGAAACTTGCGCACCTTGTCCGTGCGAAGCAAATCTTCATCCAGCATGGACGATGTCGCAGCAAGCCGCCTGTCAGCAAAGTTCTCGTCCTTATCCAGGGGGAGGACTGCCTCATCCACCGCCTGCCGGTAAAGCAATGCTGCGGAATGATAACGGGCAATTTTTTTTGTGTTTTCAGAAATCTCGTCAAGGCACAGGCCAGCAAGATGTTGGCGCTGGTAAAATATCTGGCTGACCAAAAAGCCCTTTTTTATATCGTCGAAGGAACCGGATGATCCTTGGCTTAAAAGACGCTCAAACTGTCCTTCATGCCTGTTCCATACCCCCATAATGGCATCATTCAATTCGGACGAATAATAGGATGACCCTTCCATCGCATCCCGCGCGCGGTGAAACCGCATGGACAGATTCTTTTGCACGCCAAGATCGTGGCGCAACGTATCGTGGACGGATTTGTCAATGACATGCGCGGCCAAAGAAAATTGCAGGTCGACGATAATACAGGCCGTCCTCAGCATTTCTGTCGCCCGTTGAACGCGGGCTACTTGAAAATGGTAATCATCAAGCTCGTTCTCCGACAAAAGGCCGGCCACATCCGTGTCCTTCATGGTCAGCATCACGGCATAGTCGGGATGATGGATTGAGGAAGGATTGAGATAGGGATTTTCGAGAATGGTCTGGTTTCCGCGCAAAACATGGATGCCAGCCTCAAGCTGGCGGGCTTCTTCAATCAGCAACGCAAATTCGTTTAATTCGGACATAGGCCGATTTAAATCATAAAAACATACATTATGTCAATAAATTAGCTTTTGAGCGCGGGAATATCCCTGTACTGCTCCAATGCTTCGGGGTTGGCCAACGCCTCGATATTCTTGATTTTGCGCCCCATAATCACGTCCCGCACGGCAATTTCGGTGATTTTTCCGGATTTTGTGCGGGGAATATCGGTGATTTGCAGGATTTTGGCCGGTACGTGGCGTGGCGATGCCCCGATCCGGATTTGTTTTTTGATTTTCTCGACCAAAACATCATCGAGCGTCACACCATCACGTAATTTAACGAACAGGATCACGCGGACATCGCCATCCCAATCCTGTCCCACGGCAATGCTTTCCGTCACATCGGGCACCTGTTCCACCTGCCGATAAATTTCCGCCGTACCGATCCGTACGCCGCCGGGGTTGAGCGTGGCATCCGACCGCCCATGAATGATCAAACCATGATGGGTCGTACGTTCGATCCAGTCACCATGGCACCAGATATTATCGAACCGTTCAAAGTACGCGGATTTATAACGTGCCCCGTCCGGATCGTTCCAGAACATGACGGGCATACACGGGAACGGCTTCGTACAGACCAGTTCGCCGGAACCCGCCCCTTCGGGAATCGGTTTTCCGTCATCGTCGAACACATCAACGGCGAGCCCCAGACCCGGCCCCTGAATTTCGCCGCGCCAGACGGGGCTGAGCGGGTTGCCCATCACAAAGCATGAAACGATGTCCGTTCCGCCGGACAGAGAAGATAGATGCACGTCTTTTTTGATATGGCTGTAAACGTAATCAAAACTTTCATGCACCAACGGCGAGCCGGTGGAACCGATCACACGCAATGATGACAAATCATGATCCTGTCCCGGATTTAATCCATTTATTTTCAAGGCATCAATGTATTTTGCCGAGGTGCCGAACAACATCGCTTTATGTTTCGCTGTAAACTGCCACAGCACGTTTCCATCGGGGTAAAACGGTGATCCATCGAACAACAACAACGTCGCACCGCTGGCCAGACCCGAGATCAGCCAGTTCCACATCATCCAGCCACATGTGCTGAAATAAAATATCCTGTCCCCGTTATTGACGTTCGTCTGGAAACGATGTTCCTTCACATGCTGGAGCAACGTCCCGCCATGGCCATGTACGATACATTTGGGAATACCGGTGGTGCCCGAAGAAAACATGATATAGAGCGGATGATTGAATTCGACGCGTTCATACATTACATCGCGCGCCGGTTTCATCGACGTACTCAAAACCGGATTTTTTATGTCTGAAACATCTGGCTGCTCACCAACGAACGGTACGATGACGGTGTGTTCCAGACCTTTCAGATGCGGCTGTACGTCTCGTACTTTTTGCAGGCAATCGATTGTTTTTCCGTTATAGAAATAGCCATCCGCGGCCACGAGTATTTTCGGTTCGATCTGGCCGAAGCGGTCGATCAACCCTTGCGATCCGAAATCCGGGGACGCCGAAGACCAGATGGCACCAAGCGATGTGGCCGCCAGACAGGCTATCAATGTTTCGGGCATATTGGGCATATAGGCGGCAACACGGTCACCTTTTTTCACGCCCCATATCTTAAATTGCGCCTGCCATTTGGCGACGTCTGCATACAGTTCATCAAAACTGAGCGTACGCTCCCGCGCCAGTTCGTCACGAAAAATAATGGCGGGTGTGGGGCCACGGTGACGGAGCAGGTTTTCGGCATAATTGATACGGCCGTTCGGGAAAAACTGTCCGCCCGTCATTTTGCCAGGGTCTTTTAAAACCACATCGCCCTTTTCCCCGATCAGATCGCAATAATCCCAGACCGCGTCCCAGAACTTTTCCGGGTTCTCCACGCTCCAGTGCCAGAAGGTTTGATAATCCAGATGGTTGTGCCCCAGCCCCTTCATAAAGGTGGCCAGTTGGGATTTTTCGGGGGCGGTGGGCACCCATAAAGGTTGTTTGGTCATTTTACCGGTTTCCGTCAGATGCGATGAAGAAGTACCCGAAACCATGATAATTCCTTTTTTATGAAGAGCCTAGAGGTAGACAGCGGCCCCTGATAGACTAAATCATAATGGTAACCAAACTGTGAAAGCGGCCCATGTCCCTTCGTAAGTCTCTTATTCCCTGCCTGCTCCTTGTCTTTTTGTATGTTTTCTCATTGGGTGGCCCCGCGTCTGCGCAAGAAAAGCATATGTCCATTCGCCTTCTTCCCGAAAAGACCGATGTAAAAGCGGGGCAAACCATCATGATCGGCATCGAAGAAAAAATAGCCGATGGATGGCATACCTATTGGGTCAATCCGGGCGACAGCGGGACCAAGGCCCGCATACAATGGCAGGGAATCGAAGGTTTGAAAGCCTCCGACATTTCCTGGCCCGTTCCCAAAAAGCTGGCCATGGGGCCGCTGGCCAATTTCGGCTATGAACAAAAAGTGGTGTTGTTGCAAGACCTCACCTTGCCAGCCTCTCTTGATAATGAACCGCACACAATCACGGCCAAAATCGATGTGCTCGTTTGTCATGAAATCTGCATTCCCGAAACGCACGAAGTGCACTTCACCATCAATGGCGATCAGGCCCCCTCCCCCCTCGCCATCGAAGAAGCGCGCGCGATGCTTCCTATCGATCTGGGCTGGGCGACCTCTATGTCCGAAGAAGATGGCGATCTCGTTGTCACCGTACAAACCGATACGCCCGGCGCGTTTACGAATTTGAAATCCATTGAACTATACCCCGAAGAGTGGGGCCTGATTTCCAACCCCGATTCAACGAGCGCGGAAAAGAAAGGTGATACGCTGATCCTGCACCACAAGCGGGGCGAACGCGCGCTTGCCGATGTGCCTGTATCCAAAATCGTCGTCGCGTATGAAGATGCGTCCGGCACCCGCAAAGGAATCCGCGTTTCGGGTTTGAGTACGGCCGCCGGAAAGCAGATAGATGACGCGCCGTCTGATTTGGGCGCGCTCAAGGCTTTGTTGTTCGCCTTTCTTGGCGGAATGATCCTGAACCTGATGCCCTGTGTCTTCCCGATCCTGTCGATGAAGGCACTCAGTCTCGTCAAATTAAAGGATAAAGAAAATGCCAAGGCCCGCTTGTATGGGCTCGCCTACACCGGCGGCATCATGACCTGTTTTGCACTTATCGCCGGCATCCTGATGATCTTGAAAGCTGGCGGCACGCAGGTCGGATGGGGTTTCCAGTTGCAGCACCCCGTCATCATTCTCTTCCTGGCCTATCTGTTCTTTACGCTGGGATTGAACCTTGCCGGATTTTTTGAAATTTCCTTTGGGCTTTCGAATGCCGGACAATCCCTGACCCAACGCGGCGGTTTAAGCGGATCATTTTTCACGGGTGCGCTCGCCACACTCGTCGCAACGCCCTGCACTGCACCCTTTATGGGCGTAGCCATGGGCTATGCATTGACGCAAGCCCCATACATTTCTCTCGGCGTATTTCTGGCCCTTGGTTTTGGTCTGGCCTTCCCCTATCTCCTTCTCGCGTTCGTTCCGGCCCTGCGCCATGTGCTGCCCAAACCCGGCGCATGGATGGAAACCTTCCGGCAATTCCTTGCTTTCCCGATGTTTGCCGCTGCCGCGTGGCTGCTGTGGGTTTTATCGCAGCAAATCAACCATATCGGACAATTCGCCGCCCTGCTCGGCATGCTTTCCATCGCCTTTTCGATCTGGCTCTGGCAAAAACGCCCACGCACAGGGATGGGTCGGCCGCTCTTCGGTCTTGTCTCACTGGTCGCGGCTTTTTTTGCGCTTTCGACCTTCTTTGGTATCAAGGAAATGCCGGCTGGCACGCAAGCACAGGAATTGCAGGTTGAAGAAGGGGAAAACTGGGAATCCTTCGATCCTGTCAAACTGGCCGACCTTTTGAACGGCGATGATCCCGTCTTCGTCAACATGACGGCGGCGTGGTGCATTACGTGTAAAGTGAATGAAAAAGTTGCGCTCGCCATTCCGTCCACCAAGGCGTTGTTCAAGGAAAAGAATATCCGCTATCTGAAAGGCGACTGGACAAACCAGAACCCGGACATCACAAATTATCTGGAACAATATGGACGCAGCGGCGTTCCGCTCTATGTTTTCTATGGCGCACGGAACAAGGAAAGCGGCGCCCGGCCCGAACCCGTTGTTCTGCCACAAATTCTAACCCCCGGCATCGTCGAAAAAACGATTACCACCAACCCCTAGGAGATACCTTGATGATACGCCCCCTCGTTCTGGCCGCTTTGGCCTTTTTTGCCGTTGCATCGGCACCTGCCGCCCACGCCGGTGTAGAAATCGGCAAGCCCGCACCGGATTTCACCGGCACGGACACCCACGGCAAAACGCAGAAATTAAGCGATTACAAGGGCAAAACCGTTGTTCTCGAATGGTCGAACCCCGGCTGCCCGTTCGTACACAAACATTACGATTCAGGGAACATGCAAAAACTGCAAACGGAATATACGGGCAAAGGCATCGTCTGGCTGACCATCGTTTCTTCCGGCGATGGCGAACAGGGTTTCATGTCCCCCGAAGATTCCAACGCCTACATGGAAAAGGAAAAATCGACTCCCTCCGCCCGCATTCTTGACCCTTCAGGTGAGATCGGACACCTATACGGTGCCAAAACCACACCCAATATGTTTATCATCAACCCCGAAGGAACGCTGGTCTATGAAGGCGCGATTGATGACAATGACAGCGCAAACCCCGATGATGCCGCAACAGCGCATAATTACGTGGCGGCGGCTCTTGATGCCCTGATAGCGGGAAAACCCGTTGAAACAGCACAAACCAAACCCTATGGCTGTTCGGTCAAATATAAAAGCTGATCTCCGATAAACGGCTTTTTCTCAACCCCGGCGCGGTGACCGCGCCGGGGTTTTTTCGCCGTTTTCTTCCATTTTGTGCTATGAAAAAGGGTGTGATTCGGCGTAAACTTTAAACGGATATTCTTTCCAAACAGTCTTTTCATCATGTCTGTCAGCCGTCCTTTGAAAATAAACGCGCCCATGCGCACCGAAAGCCACACCGCCGAACAGGCGGAAGCGGCGCGGCTGGTGTTCGCGCTGGACGGACGGGTTCTCTTTGCAAATGACTCTCTGATATCGCTTGCGGGTACGGGCCTTACCGATGTGAATATCCGCACCGTCATGGAATTTTGCGATCCCGAGGATGTTTTCCGCCATTCATCCCTGCTCCTGGCCGACGATGATCTGTTTGCGGCCCTGCGCAGCGGCCTGCACGAAGTGGTTTTCATCAACACCGGCGCACAAACGGCTTTGCAATTCGATCTGGTCAAGGCCGGGAACGGACAACGCTATGTCATCGCCTCCGCGCTTCCCGAAGATACGGATTTTGCGCGGGACATTGAAACCATCATTAATCGCGGCGATGCGATGCAGGGTGGAGACCTGCATCATTTTGTCGAACTGGGCAGTGATCTTTTGACCATCGCCCGCTCGGATGGAACATTCGAAAGCGTGAATACGATCTTTTCGGATCTTCTGGGCTTTACGGCAGAAGACATTTCCAACCGCACCTTCCTGGATCTGGTTCACCCCGATGACAGGGCCGCCGTGCGCAGTGCCATGCAAACGCTGCTGCGTGACGATGCCGCTGATACCACGATCATCGATTTTGAATGCCGGCTAGTTTCCAACGAAGCACGCAGCTTCTGGATGCAGTGGAAACACAAAAAGGCCGAAGGAAAACTTTACGGGGCGGGACGCGACATCACAGCCGCGAAAAAGCATGAACAGGCCTTGCTCCGCCGCGAACAACAACTTCTCGAAGCAGAAGCCATCGGCAAGATGGGGCATTGGTATTGGCGGATCGGGAATGAAGAATTGAATTTTTCCGATGAAATATACCGCATTTTCGGCGTTCAGCGCGGACGCTTTATCCCCACGCTGAACAGCGTTAACGCCATGCTCCACCGCCGCGATGCCGACCGGATGGAACAGGTATTCCAGCGCGCCATCATCGAACAGGCGGACCACGAAATCGATTTTCGTGTGATCACACCCACCGGCGAAACCCGGCATGTCCGTTGTCAGGGACGGTGCGAGGTCGATTCAA
Organism: uncultured Micavibrio sp.; assembly: GCA_964423095.1. GTDB lineage: Bacteria > Pseudomonadota > Alphaproteobacteria > Micavibrionales > Micavibrionaceae > Micavibrio_A. Next base: position 15,636 of record CAYRDI010000019.1, on the reverse strand, counting down.
CCGGCGATGTCACGGGCCTTTACGGCATTATGCAGGATGTGACGCAAGCCATGCAGCATGAACTCGCCCTGCGCGAGGCAAAAGAATCGGCCGAACGCGCCTACGCCGCCAAATCGCAATTTCTGGCCAATATGAGCCATGAGCTCCGCACACCCTTAAACGCCATCATCGGCTTTTCGGAAATGATGCAGCAACAACTGCTCGGCCCCATCGGCAATGACCGCTACCTCGATTATATCAAAGGTATTCGTGAAAGCGGCGAACATCTGCTCGATCTGATCACCGATATTCTGGACATGTCGAAGATCGAAGCCGGAAAATACGAACTCGATCTGGAAGAACTGAATATCTCCAAGGTCGTCCGCCTTGCCGTCCACATGATCGAAGGAAAAGCGGTGGATACGGGCATCAAAATCGACGTCAAGATCAGTGATGAAAATCTGCGTATCGTGGCCGACCGGCGCGCCGTCATGCAGATGACCTTGAACCTTCTATCCAACGCCGTAAAATTTTCGCACCCCAATTCACGAATCGAAGTAGAGTGCGCCGCCAAAAAAGAGTTTGTCTATTTGCGTGTGAAAGACCATGGAATCGGCATCCCCGCCCATAAGCTTGGCACCATCACCAACCCGTTCGAACAGGCGGCCAATCAATATACGCGCAGCCATGAAGGATCGGGCCTTGGCCTTTCAATCACCAAGGAACTCGCCGAACTACATGGCGGGGCCATCCACATTGAATCGCAGGTTGATGTCGGCACGACCGTAACCATCCGTTTGCCCGTTACATCGTATACAGCAAAATAACAAAGCTTCTTTTTAAGGATAAATTCGATGTCAGGCGTTACTGCTTGCGGAATAGATTTCGGCACGTCCAATTCCACCGTCTCTGTCACGGATAAAAAAGGAAAGAGGCTTGTCCGGCTCGAAGACGATAAAACAACATTACCCAGCGCAATGTTTTTCCAAAAAGGAAAAGCACCTGTGTTCGGGCGCGCCGCAATCTATGCCTACACCGAGGGGGAAGAAGGCCGTTTTATGCGCGGCCTTAAAAAAATACTCGGCACATCGTTGATGGAAGAACGGACTCTGATCGGTAATAAATCCGTTACCTTTCGGGAAATCCTGAAAACCTTTTTAATCCATTTAAAGGAAAGTGCCGAAGAACATACGGGCGGGGCCATCGACTCTGTTGTTCTGGGCCGTCCCGTTCATTTTCATGACAATGATGCTCAGGCAGACCGGAAATCGGAATCCGTTCTGGAGGAGGTCGCAAAAGACGCAGGTTTTAAACATACAGCCTTTTTGTTTGAACCCATCGCAGCGGCCTTTGCCCACGAACAAAATATCAATGAAGAAAAACTTTCTCTGGTCGTTGACCTCGGCGGCGGAACGTCAGACTTTACCGTGATTCGTCTTTCCAAAGACAAACTGGATAAAAAAGACCGGTCCGATGATATCCTGTCTACATCCGGCGTCCGGATTGGCGGCACGACATTCGATGCACGGCTGAGCTTGCAAAACTTCATGCCGGAACTCGGCATGGGATCACACTATCTCGACATATTTGATAAAGAAAAACGCCACCCGATGCCTTCGGGTGTTTATTTTCAGCTATCGGACTGGGCGCTCGTCAATTTTGCGCAAACAAAAAAATCCATCATAGAAACCCGCGATATCCTGACATGTACGCTTGCCCCGCAAAAGCTGAACCGGCTTTTGAAGCTTCAGGAAAACCATCTCGGCCATGCCTTTCTGGGCGAGGTTGAAAAAACAAAGATCGCATTAACCGATCATACGGAATACGCCGCACGTTTTGATGATCTTGATTTTAACTTAAACCTTTCGCGGCAGGATTTTGAAACTTCCATCGCGCAGGATGTCGATTCCATCAACCGCGCCATTGGCGAATGTCTGGCGAGGGCACAGGTAAAAGAAGAACAGATCGGTCTCGTGATATTGACGGGTGGATCGACGGAACTGCCCGTCATCAATGATATGGTGAAAAAACGCTTTCCCGCATCTTCTTTTTCGGTGGGTAACAAACTAGACAGCGTTGGGCTCGGCCTCGCCTATCGTGCAGACAACATTTTTTAAAAATTTTGAAATCTATCGCGAAAGCTGGAAGGTTCCGGCTTGCAACGCGCCATGCGCGTACACAATCGGCATTACAGGATTCAAAAGATCCGATATTTCTTTTAGAATTTTTTGTGATTCATGGGCCAGCTTTTGCGCCCGTATCTGGCACCATTCATGGGTTTGTAAAAAATCGGTTACACCCACACGAAACATGCGGTCACAAGAGGATGTCCGACCATCAAGGCCCAGAATAATATCCAGCCCCTTTTCATCGCGCGTATGTTCAAGCCCTATCACGGAAAGACCCGGATATCCTTCGATCAAACCGGCAATGTGCTGACACTGACCGAAAGAAACAAGCCTGTCTTCCTTTTGACGTTGATTGAATTTCATACCACCCTCCCGCTCCATATTCTTTATGGTAACGGGTTTGAAAAAGTAACGTCAAATTAACCAGAATATATGGCGGGGCCGCTCGGATATAAGAAAAGGCTTAAGAAACTTAAGCCTCGGATGATTGAACGGGAAGAAACCCTTCGCTTTGCATCGTTTGCTCGGCACGAAGACAGGCATCGATTCCCGCTTTGTAATCCGGATACTTCAGCGCAACGCCCAGCTCTTCCTTGATGCGCATATTGGCCACGCGTTTGTTATCCGCATAAAAACTCCGCGCAATCGGTGCCATATCGGCCTCGTTATAGGGAATCATCGGTGGCGGAGCGATCCCCAAGACTTCACAGGCATAGGTAATCACTTCCCAGCTTGGCACCGGATCGTCATCCGCAAGGTTATAGGCGGCGCCGGGATTGGGCCGCGCCATGGAGGCCATCAAAACCTGCACGATGTCTTCGACATGGATGCGGTTGAACACCTGCCCCGGCTTGTTGATGCGTCGGGCAACACCGGCACGCACGGAATCCAGGGCCGAACGGCCCGGCCCGTAAATCCCCGAAAGACGGAAAATATGGAGCGGTAAGTTGTAATGCTGGAACAACGAATACCATTCTTCTTCGGCCCGTGCCCGGCGCGATCCGCGTTTGTTGCTGGGACGGATTTCGGAACTTTCCGTGACCACGCCGCCGTCGCGGTCGCCATACACGCCGGTTGTTGAAAGATACCCGACCCATTCCAGGCTCGGAATACGGATAATATCCTCGGCATGCATCATAAAGGTGGGATCGCCGGTATCGTCGGGGGGCGTGGAAATCAAAAGATGGGTGGTGCCGTTGAGAATAAAGAAAGGATCGCCGAGGGGGTGTTCGTAATCAAAAAGATGGGCTTTGACGCCCTTGGATCGGAGCAGGCTGCGCTTTTCCAGATCGCGCGTCGTGCCGCCGACAGACCACCCGCCCTGCCGCATTAATTCATGCGCAAGATAGTCACAGGTATAGCCATACCCGAAACAGAATAGCTTCTTTTCCTGAACCAATTATTCACCCGCCTATTCAGCTTTTTGTTATTCTTTTGTCCGGTTCAAGGACGTTCGTTCGTTTTTAAAAATCCACATTTTCGTAGTGGTCAACGGGCGTAAAGCCGGGAATGCGGTCTTCGAGCAGCGATTTGAACGCGGGGCGCGATTTCACCCGCGCATACCAATCGCGCGCATGGTGGTGTTCGTCCCACGGCACATCGCCGATATAATCGATGGAAGAAAGATGCGCCGCCGCCGCAATATCAGCGAGGCTGAAATTCTCCCCGGCCAGCCATTTGCGCTTTTCACAAAGGAAACCGATATAATCCAGATGGTAATGAATGTTGGCGTGGCCAGCGCGAATGGACGGGCCGTGCGGTTCGCCCAGTTTTAAAAACCGTTTCATCAGCTTTTCGCCGACGAGGTTGTCCGTCACCTCACGGTTGAATTTCACATCGAACCATCCGACAAGACGGCGCGTTTCCGCGCGCTGGATGGGGTCACGGCCCAAAAGATTGACATCCGGATAGACTTCTTCGAGATACTCGCAAATCACTTGCGAATTGGCCAGAACCGTCCCGTCCTGTTCCACCAGAACGGGTACGTCGCCCGCCGGGTTCATCGCCAAAAAAGCCGTGCGCCGTTCCCAGATTTTTTCGATCTGCAGTTCGAATTCCAGCTTCTTCTCCGCGAGTGCCAAACGCACTTTACGGGAGAAAGGATGCAACCAGACATGGTAAAGCGTTCTCATTATGCCAAGAGCTTACCCGATCGGTTGCGATATGGATAGCCTCTTTCTTGGGCTTTTACGGGCGCATCACTGGCGGACGGCGAGGTCGATGGCCACGTCGATATTGCGCGCGACCGTCTTTTCGTCTTCCCACTGGCCGGTACCCACACCAAAATGCGTGCGGTCCAAACTGAATTTCCCGATCATGTGGGCGTTTTTTCCATTCACGTCCAGCGTGAAAGGAATGATGAGCGGCATCGTCACGCCGTGGATGGTAATATCCCCGATGGCGACATAATTGTTCGCATCACCCTTTTCAAACTTGGTCGATACAAAACGGCTTTGCGGAAATTGGGACACATCGAACCACTCCGCCCCCTTCATGTTTTCATCGCGGCTGGTATCGCCGGAGCCGATCTTGTCCATATTGACCGTAATATCCGCCTTGGCATTCTCCAGATCGTCCGGATCGAAAACAATCGTGCCGTTAAAATCATCCAGCGTGGCGGTAAAGGGCTCGTTGTAAAGAACGGCCTGAAACTGCAACTTGCTTTGCGCCGGAATAATCGCCCAGCCATGTTCGGGCAGGCCTTGCGTGGAAACTTCTGGGGCCGATTGCTGCACGGCTGGGGCCGGACGATCCTCGTCCTCTTCGCCGAAAACGATCGCATAGCCGCTCACGGCATAGGAAAGACCAGCCACCGCAATGACCAACCCCGGTAGCAACCATCCCGGCCGGTACGCCATCATCCGTTGCAAGGTCACATCCTTATCGATGATATGGTGTTTCAAGGCACCTGCAATGTGAAGAGCCAGAACGAACAACAGCGTATTGCCCAAAATCCCGTGCACGGTGCGGAACAAATGCCCCATTTCGGGATTTTTACCGATGAGCGCAGGCATTTCGATCCCGAAGAACGGCACCGGATATTGCCCCGCATTCGACATTAACCACCCCGAGAGCGGCATGCCGATGATGCAGACATAGAGCCAGAAATGCGCGGCCCCCGCGAGCGTGGTTTCCCAATGCTGGCGGTTTTCCAGATGATCCGGCGGCGGGGATACGAACCGCCAGATGATCCGCCCCAACCCCAAAAAGAAGACGAGCAGGCCAAAAGATTTGTGCATCATAATAACCTGCAGTTTCACCGGGGAATTGCCGAGCGATTCCAAAAGCATCCCCATCGGCAGCAGCCCCAGAATCAGGACGGCGATCGCCCAGTGAAAAAACTTGGCCAGCGCGCCATATTGTTCTTCTGTATTTTTGATGTCCATTCGTAACTCCCTTTAGAAAAATGACCGTTCATAGACCCAGACACCAGCACCAGCTCCCAGCGCACCGAACAGCCAGACCGCCAGACCGTACGTCCAGCGTAGCGATTTATCCCGCGTCAACTGTTTTGCGGAATACCCTTTTAAAAACAGGGCAATCACAAATAAGCCTCCAATAAAACCAAGGATAAAACCGGCAATGCCGAACAGATAAATCATGATTCTTTTTATCCTTATCCGCGTCGTTGTACCAGAGCGATCCGCGTATCCCCGTAATGACGTTCCATCAAAACCATGCAATCCGCCATAGTTGCCGGGTCAAACGTCTTTTCGCATTCCAAGAGGATATGGGCATCGGGCCGCACCCAGCCTTCACGCACCAGAACCGGCAAAGATTGGGCGATCAAGTCCTGTTTATAGGGCGGATCGAGAAACACCAGGGTTGCAGCATTTTCGGGGTGTGGATTCCGTCCCGGTTTCGCGGCATCTTTCAATACGAAAGAATGTTTCACATCGATTTTGAGTGCAGCAAAATTTTTCTTCGCCAAGCCCAGAGATCCGCCATTCCTGTCCATAAAGGTGCAGCATAAAGCCCCCCACGATAACGCCTCGATCCCCAGCGCCCCCGTCCCGCAAAACGCATCCAGAACAACCGCATCCTGCACAAGGCCGCGGGCATTCAGGATATTGAAGACGGCTTGGCGCACCTTGTCCGACGTGGGCCGGATGGTACGGTCTTTGGGAGATTCCAGCACCCGCCCGCCATAAATACCGCCCGTAATCCTCATCGTTTGAAATACCCTGGAATGGCTTCCATCAAGGCCTGCCCGCGGATTTCCAAAACCCCGCTGCGCGGCATCTTGCCAAGGTGGAAGGGACCATAAGAGGTACGGATCAGCCGGTTGACGGCCAGTTCGAGCGATTCCATGACATTGCGCACCTCGCGGTTTTTACCTTCGGCAATACTGATTTCAATCCAGACATTCCCGCCCTGCTTGCTCTCCAACTTCGCTTCGATCGGGCCATATTGCACCCCTTTCCAGCGAAGGCCCTTTTGCAGCCGGTCGAGCTGTTCTTGGCTGACGCGGCCAAAGGCACGAACGCGATAGGTGCGTTTCCAGCCCGTTGAGGGAAGTTCCAGATAGCGCGATAGCTCGCCGTCGTTGGTCAGCAGCAAAAGCCCTTCGGTGTTGATGTCGAGCCGCCCGACACTCACCACCCGCGGCAGGCTTTTGGGCAGGGTGTCAAACAGGGTCTGGCGGCCCTTTTCGTCCCGCGCAGTCGTCACCAGCCCCTTGGGCTTGTGGTATAAAAACAGGCGCGTGGGTTCCTTGGCGCGCAGTTTTTGGCCATCCACCTCCACCGTATCATCGGGGGTCACCACCGTCGCAGGGGAGGTCAGGATGCGCCCGTTGAGCTTCACGCGGCCCTCCGCCACCCATTTTTCGGCATCGCGGCGCGAACATAGCCCCGCCCGCGCCATGCGCTTCGCGATCCGTTCCCCTTTGCCTTCTTCGGTCTTTTCCATTATGCAAGCCTTATGAATTCAGAAAACGACCATACCTATATGCTGGCCGCGATGGAAGAGGCGCGATTGGCGGCGGAACGGGGCGAAGTGCCGATCGGCGCGGTTCTGGTCGGGCCGGACGGGAAAATTGTATCCCGCGCGGGCAATGAAACCATTGGGAAAAGCGACCCCACCGCCCATGCCGAAATCAATGTCATCCGCAAAGCCTGCCAAAAGGCAGGGGCGCAGCGCATCCCCGATCATGACCTTTATGTCACGCTGGAACCTTGTGCCATGTGTGCGGGCGCCATTGCCTTTGCCCGTATCCGCAAACTGGTTTTTGCGGCCGCCGATCCCAAGGGCGGCGGTGTGCTGCACGGGGGAAGATTTTTCGACCAGCCGACCTGCCATCACAAAATTTTGCTGCAGCAAGGCCCCATGGCCGAAGACAGCGCAATATTGTTGCGCGAATTTTTTGCTGCAAAAAGATGATTAGACAAAAGTGATAGGCGTCTTATAATTAGTTATGACTATAATGGACTTACAAAAGGCGAGGCAACGTCGAGGACTGGAAAAAAATCCGGCGTTCCATTGCGGTTTGCCTTTTTTGTGCGCAGCTGGCGGGAGTGAAGAAGAAAACCGGACAGGATTAGCGCAATGTCCCGTGATACAGGCGACATTTGCGGATCTATTGTGGCCATTAATATGGGATACAAAAAAATTCGGAGGAGCGGAAAAAGTGGGAGACATCTTAGCTCTCTCGGAAAGAAAATTTTATTCAGAATTTCCGATGTCACCCCAGCAAAAATCACTTCTTGAGTTCAGACTGTCCATGCTGGGTCTTAGCTTCAAATACGATTAGAATAAACTTTCAAGAATTAAGACTAAGCCGCCTGATCCTTCTTGGCCTTGACCGCGCGCCAGCCGATGTCACGGCGGCAAAACCCTTCGGGCCAGTCGATCTGATCCACGGCGGCATAGGCCTTTTGCTGCGCCCCGATCACATCCTTCCCCGAAGCCGTGACGGTCAGAACCCGCCCGCCATTGGCCAGAATATCGCCCGCCGCATTTTTGGCCGTCCCGGCATGAAAAACCTTCACACCCTCCATCTGGTCGGCCTCGTCGATCCCGCGGATCTTGCTGCCCTTTGAATAGGCACCGGGATACCCCTTGGCCGCCATGACCACGCCGAGTGCCACATGCCAGGAAAATTCGAGTTCGCTATATTGCGCCAGATTGCCGGTCGCACAGGCATAAAGCAGATCCAGCAAATCATCCTGAAGGCGCAGCAACATAGGTTGCGTTTCAGGATCGCCGAACCGGACATTGTATTCGATCAGATAGGGATCGCCCTTCACCATCATAATGCCGGCAAAGAAAACCCCTTCGAACGGGCAACCTTCGGACCTCATCCCCGCCACGGTCGGTTTGATGATTTGTTCCATGATTTTTTGCTGCACATCATTGGTCAGCAAATGGGCGGGAGAATAGGCACCCATGCCGCCCGTATTCAGCCCCACATCGCCATCCCCCACCCGTTTGTGGTCCTGCGCGGAGGTAAAGGGCAGAACGGTTTTGCCATCGGATAACGCAAAAAAGCTGAGCTCTTCCCCGTCCAGATATTCTTCGATCACAACTTCCGCACCCGCCGCACCAAACGCATTGCCGGACAGCATGTCCTTCACGGCGGCTTCGGCTTCCTCAACGCTTTCCGCAATAATGACGCCCTTTCCGGCGGCAAGACCATCAGCCTTCACCACGATCGGGGCCCCCGTTTTGCGGATAAATTCGCAGGCGGGTTCCACCTCTTTAAACCGGCCATAGGCCGCTGTGGGAATATTGTATTTGCTGCACAAATCCTTGGTGAAGCCTTTGGAACCTTCGAGGCGAGCCGCGGCCTTGGTCGGCCCGAACACCTTGATTCCTGCGGCTTTCAACGCATCGGCCAGGCCCGCCACCAGCGGCCCTTCGGGGCCCACCACCACGAAATCTATGCTGCGCTCTTTGGCCAGTTTGACCAGCCCGTCTATATCATCAATGGCCACGGGCACGCATTCGGCCGCTTCCGCGATCCCCGCATTCCCCGGCGCACAAAGCAATTCGTTGCATTTTTTGCTGCTCGCCAGCCGCCAGGCCAGTGCATGCTCGCGTCCGCCCGATCCGACCAATAGCACCTTCATTTTTGCCTCCCTTTTTGTTGTGCGGGGGCACTATGCCCCTATTCTTCCAGCATGACAAGCGAGGCATTCCCGCCCGCCGCCGTGGTATTGACGCTCACTGTCTTTTCGGTGGCAAAGCGGGGCAGATAATGGGGCCCACCCGCCTTGGGGCCGGTGCCAGACAATCCCTGCCCGCCGAACGGTTGAACCCCGACCACGGCCCCGATGATGGATCGGTTGATATAAACATTTCCCGCCGCAACATTGGACGATGCCTGCGCGGCCACCGCATCCACGCGGGTATGAATGCCGAAGGTCAGCCCGTACCCCGTGGCATTGATCGCCCGCAACACATCGGGCAGCGCACCGGATTTATAGCGGATGACATGCAGGGCGGGGCCGAACACTTCCCCCGGCAGTGTGGCCAGATCGTCGATTTCATAGGCAATCGGCGCAAAATAATGACCGCGCCCCCTTACCGCATCCGGCAAGGGCACTTCCGCGATTTTCGTCCCGTAGCTGTCCAGGTAGTTTTTGTGTTTTTGTAACATCGCCAGCGCGTCATCATCAATCAGCGGCCCAACATCCGTGGTATAAAGCTGCGGATCGCCGATGCGAAGTTCCGCCATCGCCCCTTGCAACATGGCAATCGTTTTTTCCGCCACATCCTCTTGCACAAAAAGAACGCGCGCGGCGGAACAGCGTTGCCCCGCCGATCCAAAGGCGCTTAAAATCACATCATCCACCACCTGTTCGGGCAGGGCCGATGAATCCGCAACCAGCGCGTTCACCCCGCCGGTTTCGGCAATCAACGGGACAATCGGCCCGTCCTTGGCCGCCAGTGCCTGATTGATAATCCGGGCCACGGCTGTCGATCCCGTAAAGACCACGCCAGCGCAATCCTTATGCCGCACCATGGCTTCACCCACATCGCCGTTGCCGACGATCAAATGCAGCACGTCCTGCGGTATGCCGGCTTTATGCATCAAACGAACCGCGGCCTGCGCCGTAAAGGGGGTTTGTTCGGCGGGTTTGGCCACCACGGTATTACCGGCCATCAAGGCGGCGGCCACCTGTCCTGTGAAAATGGCGAGCGGAAAGTTCCAAGGGCTGATGGCACAGAACACTCCCCGACCCTGCAGCATAATTTTATTGCTTTCGCCTGTATAGGATCGCAGATTTTCGCCGTTTTCATTAAAAACCATGCCGCCTTGTGCAGCATAATAGCGGCAAAAATCAGCGGCTTCCCGCACCTCCGCCGCCGCATCGGGCAGGGTTTTCCCCGCTTCCCGCACGCACAAATCAATAAGGGCCGCCGCGTTTTGTTCGTAAAGGTCGGCTATCTTGTTCAACACCGCGGCCCGTTTGGTGGCAGGTGTGTTCTTCCAGTCATCGAAGGCACGGCCCGCCTGTGCATAGGCGCGGTCGACATCGCCCGCGGTCGCCCCGTGCGCCAAACCGATGAGATCGGACGTATCGGCCGGGTTGCGCACCTCGGACGCAGGGCCGGTTTTTTCTTCCAGCCCGCCTATGATGGAAACACAGGCCTTTGCCTGCGCGCCCCGTGCCGCTTCCATCTTCTGGCCCAGCATTTTTCGCGTTGCCAGATCATCCAGATCCATCCCGCGCGAATTCAGCCGGTCTGGGAAAATGCGGGCCGGCAAGCGGATGGATGGATGCGACTGACCCTTATGGGCAAACACGGTTTCCACCGGGTCACGGGCCAGGGATGAGGCCGGCACATCGGGGTCGAATGCCTTGTTGACGAAGGATGAATTGGCCCCGTTTTCAAGAAGGCGGCGCACCAGATAGGGCAATAAATCACGGTGCACGCCCACGGGGGCATAAACCCGCACGGGAAGATTATCCTGCGCCCGCACATGATCATAAAGCGCATCGCCCATACCGTAGAGTTTCTGGAATTCAAACCCGCCGCGGTCGTTCCCCGCCATGTCGATCACAGCCCGCACCGTATGGGCGTTGTGCGTCCCGAACATGGGATAGACGAAGTCCCGCCCCTGCAGCAAAACCCGTGCGCAGGCGAGGTAACTTAAATCCGTATGGGATTTGCGGGTGAAGACGGGATAATCATCGAGCCCCTTCATCTGTGCCCGCTTGATTTCGGAATCCCAATAGGCCCCCTTGACCAGCCGGATCTGGATCCGCCGCGCATGACGCTGCGCCAGTTCGATCAGGTTCTGGGTGAGCGGCAAGGTGCGCTTTCCGTAAGATTGCACAGCCAGCCCGAACCCGTTCCAGCCCTTCAAGGTCACATCCTCGATCACGGGGCGGATAATTTTTAAGGTCGTTTCCAGCCGTTCGGATTCTTCGGCATCGACCGTCAGGCACAGATTGGCCGCCGCCGCTTTTTGCGCCAGATGGGATAATTTGCGGGAAAGTTCGGGGATGCACACATCCTCCTGCGCCGCGCAAAAGCGGGGGTGCAGGGCGGAGAGCTTGACCGAAATCCCGTAGGGTGCGCCCTTTTTCCCCGCGCCGTTTTCAGCAACGGCCGCAATCGCCTGTTCATAGGATTTGAAATAGCTTTCCGCATCCTGCGCCGTGCGCGCGCCTTCGCCCAGCATGTCGAACGAAAACAGATATCCTTTATCCGCATTCAAGACCGCAGCATTTTTTAAGGCATCCCCAATGCTCTGCCCCACCACGAATTGCCCGCCGAGAATTTTCATGGCCTCGGACAGAGCCTTGCGGATCAAGGGTTCCCCCAGTTTAGAAAGCGGTCCTTCGAGCGTGGCGCGACTGGCCGAAAGCCCCATCCCCGCCATCCGCATCATCCAGTCATCGCCCCGCGCCGTATCGGCCACCCATTTTGTGCGGGCAATTTTATCGCGGATCAAGGCACCCGCCGTGCGCGCATCGGGGATTCGCAACAACGCTTCGGCCAGACACATCAGGGCGATCCCCTCTTGCGTGTTCAGGCTATAGGTCTGGAAAAAATGTTCGATGCTCCCGCTTTTTCTTTTTTGCGCGCGCATCGCCGTAATCAGATCTTCGGCGTCCTTTTCCACCCGCGCCGCGGCAGCAGCGTCCCATGACAGGGCATCCAGCAATCCCTGAACGCATTCTTTTTCGGGTTTCATCAGGTAGTGGGAAAGGTCCTGAAGGTCTTTCGGCATCGATTCTCGATCCTTATATTGAGCTTGTCGCCCATATTCTATACGATCCAGTGCCATGACAACAGAAGATCTGTTCACGGCGGCCAAACGATCCAATGTTCCGGAACTTTCTGTCTCGGAACTTGCAAATTCCGTAAAATCCATGCTGGAACAAACCTACGGCCGCGTGCGGGTACGCGGCGAACTTTCGGGTTTGAAGCTCGCATCAAGCGGTCACCTTTACGGTGACATCAAGGACGAAGACGCCAATATCAACATCGTTGTCTGGCGCGGATCGATGGGCCGGCTTTCCGTCAAACCCGAAGACGGGCTGGATGTGATCGTCACCGGAAAACTTTCCAGCTATCCCAAAAGCTCACGCTACCAGCTTGTCGTGGACACGATGGAACTCGCCGGCGAAGGCGCCCTTTTGAAAATGCTGGAAGAACGCCGCAAAAAACTGGCGGCCGAAGGGTTGTTCGACGACGCGCGCAAAAAGCCGCTTCCCTTCATGCCCGAAAGAATCGGTGTGGTCACATCACCGACAGGGGCTGTGATCCGCGATATTCTCCACCGGATTTCCGAACGCTTTCCGCGCCACGTCATGGTATGGCCCGTGGCGGTACAGGGGGAGGCCGCGGCCGCACAAATTGCGGCGGCCATAGACGGATTCAACAACCTCCCCGAAAGTCTACGCCCCGATCTTTTGATCGTTGCGCGCGGCGGCGGAAGCCTCGAAGATTTAATGGCCTTTAACGAAGAAATCGTGGTAAGGGCCGCAGCGTCATCCAAAATTCCCCTGATCTCCGCCGTCGGTCACGAAACCGATACCACGCTCATTGATTATGCGGCCGATCTGCGTGCGCCCACACCCACGGCCGCCGCCGAACGCGCCGTGCCCGTCCGGATGGACATTATCGGATTTGTGCAAGATTGCGGCACGCGCCTGTCCCGTGGGATTGCGCGCCGGTTGGCGGAATTGTCCTCGCGCCTCGAAACGCAAAGCGCAAAGCTGGGGAATCCCGCCCGCTTGCTGGACATCAAGACTCAGCGGCTCGATATTGCGGGGGCGAAACTGCAACACGGGTTTGAAAAGACATTGTCCGAAAAACATCGCCGTCTGGCCCCGTTGATGCCGCGCCATCCAAGATCGCTGATCGAGGAAAAGGCCCGCCATACGGCCATGACCGGACAAAACCTGCAAAAAGCCGGTATGCGTCTTTTGATAGATGCACAAAAACAGATCGATCATGCGGGGCGGATGCTCGAAAGCCTCTCGTTCCGCAAGGTTCTGGACCGGGGTTACGCCGTGGTCTGGGGATCGGACGGCACGGTTGTTTCGTCGCTGGAAGCCGCGCAAAAACAAGACCTTATGGAGATCGAATTCCGCAATCAGGGCCGCATACCCGTGCGAAAAGCCTGAAATCGCTTGTTTTTTTATGCTATACTGTCCATAAGGACATCATGCGCGCGGACTTAAAAATATTGTGCGACAAGCTGGGGGTGGGCTATACGCTCTCCCCTTATGAAACATGCCCTTGGTCTTCCTATGATGCCGCGAACGGCGTGACCGCCAGTGCCGAAGTCCGCATGAACAACGATGGCGATGAAATCGAAGCCGAACTCCAGTTTTTATATGACCAACCCGAAGACGGCAAAGGCCCCATCGAACAAATGTGCTGGATTTTTTGCAAACCGGTGGCACAAGGAAAATGGTCGCCGGTTATCCTGCGCATCAAGGGAAAAGACGAAGCCAACAGCGTTTATGAATGGGAAGAAAAATCCTGCAATTTTTTTGCGGCCTGCGTGCAGGAAATCAAGCTCGGCAACATTCCGGACATCGATGACATTATGGACCGCGAAATGCATGGCGGCGAACGGTTCCGCGACGGACGGCAGGGCGGCTCCAGCAAGGCCCCGAAAATAAAACCGCAAGCCTTGCTGGGTTTAAAAAACGGCCGCGGGTTTTAGGATTTCACGTTCTGCGCAACGATGATCCCGTAATCAGACGCCAGTTTTGACAAACCGCCCGGAATGGATTGCCCCAAAGCCTTGTACGTCCAGTCCGTCCCGATCCGTTCCAGATACCCGATCATCAATCCCGTGGCATTGCCCAGGTTGTCATCCAGATTGAACCGAAAGGTTTCAAGTTCGGTCAAGTTGTTTACAATCCGGAAATAAACATTCCGCACCATCGTAAAATTGCTGGCGTTCAAATCCATGTCGTAAATCGATAAAACAAAGGCGATTTTGACAATTTCGAACGGCAGGGCCATCAGGTCGATGACAATCTTTTCATCATCCCCGTCCCCCGCGCCGGTACGGGAATCGCCCATATGCTTGACGGCCCCGTCGCGTCCGATCAGGTTGTTGTAAAAAATAAAATCCGTGTCTTCGACCGTTTGGTCGTTTTTGTTAAGGAGGAAAATGCTGGCATCGACATCGATCGGGTCGCCTTCGAAACTCTTCAAATCCCAGCCAACACCCACCGTGATTTCACGGATGGACGGATCAATCCGGCTGACATTGATTTCTTCGCCTTTCCTGACGATCAAACGCCCCGCATCCGGATCCATCATGACGGACGGGTTGGGGTCGAAATCATCATCGTCGTCAAAATGGCTCATCGTTCAATCCTTTGTTGCGCGCTCCGCTAAAGTCTAACCCTTCCGGCCGACCCTATCCAGTATAATGATCAGGGCCGCTTGCTGCCAGTTTCCCAATCAAGCCCGAAACCGAAGGCGCGGTCCATTTCCGCATGCCCCGGAAAATATTCCAGATAACTGGTCAGGCGGATTCCGCCGCGAATATTTTCTATACCGGCAACCGCGCAGACCGCCATGGTTTGTTTGCTGGCCCGCAGGGTCACGATCATCGGCTCTTCGCCGGGAACACGCACCTGTACCTGCGGTTTCACGATCGCCCAGTTTTCCGCCCCGTCATAGATATAGACATAGATCAGGATTTTCTGGATGGTGTCCCAATGTGCCCCGTTGACCAGAATGGTTTCATCATATCCTTCGCGGTTGCCGGTGCGCTCATCACCGCTTAGGGCAATATAGGGTTCTTTTTCCAACGACCCATGGATTTCACCAAAAGCCTGCATCCCCCCGCGCGTCCCGTTTTTCAGGACATAAAGACACCCAAGATCCAGATCGACGCCTTTTTTTGCTGATTTTTTGCCGAGCAGGTTTTTTATAAGACCGCCCCCCACCGCTGGCGCATGGACATTGTCCCACGCCACACCGATTTCAAAATGCGGCAACCCGCCCGCGGGTGGGTTGATAATGGCGGTTTCACCGGGTTTGGACAAAAACGCGCCGCTGCCATGGCCGGAATCTTCGAAACTGATATACCCTGACG
>CAYRDI010000018.1:0-35733 GCA_964423095.1 uncultured Micavibrio sp. | reverse complement strand
GCGCGCCGCGATGGGCTATACCGGCTGCGCGACGATTGCCGAAATGAAAGAAAACGCACAGTTCGTGCGCATGACCGGGGCGGGCTACCGTGAAAGCCACGTCCATGATGTGACCATCACCGCCGAAGCGCCGAATTACCGGACCGAAAGCTGATAGATCGGGCTATTCCTTCTTCCCGCCGAACTGGTCGCCGATTTTATCGACCGTGCTGCTGATCGAATCCGCCATTTTTTCCTGTGGCGTCTTTTTGGTTGCCTGCATCACCAGAACGGCCAGAATACCGACCAGCAGCAGCGCGATGACGATCAGAAGGGTTTTGTTGCCGTTGTCGTTTGCCATGGGTAAAATCCTTTTTATAAAAAATGAAGCGTCCGCCCAGATAACCACAGAATGGATACAAACACCATGCCACAGATCCGCACCGCAACATCCGGCGATATTCCGGCCATTGCCGCGCTTCACATCGAAGGGTGGAAAGCGGCTTACGGCGGGGTTGTGGATCAGGGGTATCTGGACTCCCTTACGGTTGAAAAACGGATCGAAGACTGGACGGGCTGGATGGCAAGCGGGGAGAGCACGGTGTTCATTGCCGAAGAAGCGGGGGTGCCTGCAGGGTTCGTTGTGATCGGCCGCACCAAAACGCCGCCGCCTGGGTCATCCCCCATCCGGCCCAGCCATTCGGGGGAAATCTATGCGCTCTATCTTGATCCCGGTTTCTGGCGAAAGGGGATCGGCACCGCGCTGATCAAACATGCGGCGCGGGAATTGAAAAATCGCAAGCATGGCGCGATCTGTTTATGGGTATTGGATGCCAATACGCGGGCAAAGGCCTTTTACGAAAAAATGGGTGGCCAGAAAATCGGCAGCAAAATGGTCGAAATCGGCCCGTCCAATCTGAAAGAGGTTTGCTATGGTTGGCGTGATACAACCGTATTGCACGGCTGACTGTGGCGGAATTATGGCTGGGGACGAATGAAAATATTTTTGCCAAAAGCCCTTCCCCCCCGATTGCTTTTCGCCAAAAGAATGGCATAGTGAGCCCGTTTTGAAAAAAACACTTTAACAACCATCCCTATCGGAGACACATATGAACAAATACGTATTGACGCTGGCCGCTGCTGCCCTGATCGCTGCTGCTCCTGCATACTATGCTTTCCAGGCACAAGCCGAAGAAGCCGCTGCTCCTGCAACGACCGAAGCTGCTGCTCCGGCTGTTGACTGCGCCAACATTCCAGAAGGTACGGAAGTACCGGCTGAATGCGCTGATGCCGCTCCGGCCGCCGGTGAAGAAGCTGCTGCTCCTGCAGAAGCTCCTGCCGAAGGCAAAGCCCAGTAATTTTTCTGGTTTTTATGAAACCCGCTCCCAAATCAGGGGGCGGGTTTTTTCATGGGCATTCCGGCTATGCCGTTTTGGCCAGTGGTTTTTAAAAAGTTCCTTTTGCCCGTAAAAAAGGCTACACCCTAAGCCATTATGAAAGAAGCCGCCCGCGTTCAATCTACGATCGATCTATATACCCGCGTCATGGCGGGGCGTGTTCCCATGGATGCGGTGATCCGTGATTTCATGGCGGCCAGGCGTTTTATCGGCTCAAAGGATCGAACGGCGATTGTCGAACGGGCCTATCGGCTGATGCGTCATCATGCGCGGCTCGGCTGGTGGGTTGAACGTGCGGGCTTGACGAATCTCTCCCGCAACCGTGTGCTGGCCGATCTTGTGCTCAACGAACAAAGGGGCGATGGAGACATTGCAGCCCTGTTCGCGGGCGGTCAATACGAACCCGAGGCTTTGACCGATACGGAACGCACGGCAATCGTGTTCTGGAACGGGAAATCCGTTGATGATCCATCCATGCCCGCAGATGTGCGGGGGGAGTGCCCCGCTTGGGCCGCGGAAAAACTTCATGCGTTGTTTGGTAAAGCGTTTGATACCCACATGGCCGCCATGGTGGTGCCCGCCACGCTCGATCTGCGTGTGAACACGATGAAGGGCAGTGTGGAAGAGGCAAGGGCGTCTCTCGCCGCCGATAATGTCATCGCATCGCCCATGGCTTATTCTCCTATCGGTTTGCGTGTAGATGGCAAACCGTTCATGAGCGATTCCAAGGCCTATAAAAAAGGGTTTGTTGAAATTCAGGATGAAGGATCGCAACTGATCGCGCTGGTCACGGGGGCAAAGCCCAGTATGCGGGTGCTTGATTTTTGCGCGGGCGGCGGCGGAAAAACATTGGTGCTCGCCGCGATGATGGAAAACAAGGGCAATATCGTTGCCATGGACAACAGCACGAAGCGGCTGGAAAAAGGAAAAATCCGCTATAAAAAGGCGGGGGTTCCCAATGTGGAAACACGCAGCCTCGAAGAAGAGCAGCACCGCAAATGGCTCCGCCGCCAAAAAGGAACGATGGATGTCGTGCTGGTGGATGCGCCTTGCTCTTCTTCCGGGACATGGCGGCGCAACCCCGATTTGCGCTGGAACCAATACGGACCGACGCTGGAAGAAATTATTGTCATGCAAGCAGAGATCCTGGACCGCGTGGCGGACAAGGTTAAGCCCGGCGGTAGGCTGGTTTATGCAACATGCTCCTTGTTCCGTGAAGAAAACGAAGACCAGATCGCATCTTTTTTATCCCGTCATCCGGATTATAAGATTCTGCCCTTGAAGCAGGCATGGGAAGGTGATCCAGACCGTATCCCCAATGACGGAGATTTTCTGCGCCTCTACCCGGCTGCTCACGGGACGGATGGATTCTTCGCCGCAATCTTGCAAAAACAATAACATAAAACCCCATTGACAAAGTTGTTTTATGCCATCTATTAATAAATAGGTTGGTATTAAACATCTAAGTGGGGTATTTATGATTATAAAATCGATAACCGGTTCTGTTTTGTTTGAAGGGCGTGCGGCGGGAATACGAAAGACGCTGGAATATTGCGCAAACGCCGATATATCGATGGAAGGGGCGGATTTGCGTAAAGCCGGGTTGTCCCGCGCCGGTCTAGACAATATCCGCTTGCGCGGTGCCTGCCTGTGGGGGGCCAATCTGTCGGGTGCCGATATGGGCTATGCGGATTTACGAGGGTGCGATCTGCGGCAATCCGATCTTTTAAATGTCTGCTTTTCCCATTCCGATCTGCGGGGGGCGGATTTGCGCGGCGCTCTTTTTGGCCATACATTGTTTGACGGGGCCGCACTGGAAGACATCAAGGTCTCCTGCCCCACCTTCTGGGATTGCGACTTTACGGAGGCTTCCTCATTTTCGCGGGTATCCTATTCCCATCAGGGGGAAATCGAAATCATGCTGTATCGTCCGCCGCTGGTGGTGCGCGGTCTGGCACAGCGGCTGGTGTTGTTCGAAGGCGGTTTGTGCCTTTGGGGCGGTGGTCTGTATATGGCGCAATCGATGCCGCCCGTTCTGCAAAAGGCGTTCTATCATCTGGTTTCTGAAATCGGCGGTTTCCTGCCACGCTGGTGTTTTGCAAAACGGGAAAAAACCTATCCCGAAGAACACGGCCAACACCGGCGTTTTTTAAACCTTCTTTAAATCTTATGGTTCAAAAAAACAGACATGTAAAACCTATAGTTGTGTAAAAGGAGTAAGCACTATGTTTTATCGTCTAAAACCAAAAAAATTTTCCGATATGGCGGCAAAGCCCGCCAACCAGAATTTCCAGATCTTCGATCTACTGCAACTTTCGCGTAAAGAACAGGATTGCCGCGTCTTGTGCCGCCGTTTCATCCGCGATCTGGAATCGTGGAAGCGCAAGAGCGCACAAGCGGCGTCCGGCGCGTTCAAATTTTACGATGACATAGAAGGTCTTTTGCTGCGCCGCCGCGCACAGGATGCGGTGATGATGTACAGGCTTTTGCGCCGTGAACGGATGCGTTTGTTTGCGCATTACATGGAAAACCTTCCGTTGCGCGGTGCCGTATAGCCGTTCATTCAATGTGACATTCATCAAACAGAAATCAGATAATAATGTGGGGTTAAAATCATGATTCTTTATATCAAGCTCGGAAATGTGCGGGCTGTATCCATCGAATGGAATAAAATGTTCGGCCATACGCCACTTTTTAAAAAAACAAGTTACCGTTGCGAAACGATTGTAGATATGCCATATACACAAATTATATTCACATCCGGTAAATGGACACCTTTGAGAAGAGCGGCCAATGACCAACAAAAAAATGAAAAAACTGCAGACGATTTTGCAGGAACTGATCGCGATCGATCCGGAATTTCCGATTCAATGGGTCACCGTGTTCGGTGAAATCGCTTCGGAAGAAGGCGTATCCCTAAAAGATATTTCAGACCGCACTGGTATTTCGATGTCGGTGATGTCCCGTACCATCGGCGCGCTTTCGAATGCGCGTCGTATGGGAAAACCTTACGGCCTCGTCGTTGTTAAAAGCGCAAAGGACGACCGCCGCCGCAAAGAATTGTTTTTGTCGGCGAAGGGGAAAAAGCTCGTCGAAAAACTCGAAAAAGCGATTTGATAAGACAGAACATCAAAAAAGGCCGGAAACATCATTCCGGCCTTTTTGCGTTTTATGCGGCGGTGCTGGCCTTATGCCGCTGCCGCATTTCCTTGGCAGCCTCCACCATATTGGAAAGCGCGGCTTTGACTTCCGGCCATCCACGGGTTTTCAATCCGCAATCGGGATTGACCCACAAATGGTCGGCAGGCAGAACCTTCGCCGCTTTTTCCAGCAGAGCGACCATTTCGCCCACCGATGGCACGCGCGGCGAATGGATGTCGTAAACGCCTGGACCGATTTCGTTCGGGTATCGATAGGTTCCAAACGCGCCCAGCAATTCCATTTGCGATCTTGATGTTTCAATCGAAATCACGTCGGCATCCAGTGCGCCGATGGAATCGATGATGTCGTTGAAATCCGCATAACACATATGGGTGTGGATCTGCGTGGCATCCTCGACGCCGGATGCAGACAGCCGGAAGGCTTCGACCGACCATTTCAGATAGGCTGGCCAATCTGCCTGACGGAGCGGTAAACCTTCGCGCAAAGCAGGCTCGTCAATCTGGATCACCTTGATTCCGGCTTTTTCCAGGTCGCAAACCTCGTCGCGGATGGCGAGCGCGATTTGTTTGGCCGTTTTCTCCCGCGATTGGTCATCGCGTACGAACGACCAGCACAAAATCGTGATCGGCCCGGTCAGCATCCCTTTCATGGGTTTGGCTGTCAGGCTTTGGGCGTAGGAAGACCATGCCACGGTCATCGGGCGGGGGCGGGATATATCGCCGTAAATGATCGGTGGTTTGACGTAGCGCGATCCATAGGATTGCACCCAACCGTTGGAAGAAAAGATGTATCCGTCCAGCTGTTCGCCAAAATATTCGACCATGTCGTTGCGTTCGGGCTCTCCGTGGACGAGAACATCGAGACCTGCATCTTCCTGATACCGCACCACCGTTTCGATTTCCTTCTTCATGGCGGCGGTATAGGCACCTTGATCCAGTTCGCCCTTTTTAAAGGCGGCGCGCGCGGTGCGAATGTCGTTCGTTTGCGGGAACGACCCGATCGTTGTCGTGGGGAAGGCAGGGAGTTTCAAATCCGCCTGCTGCACGGCCCTGCGTTGCGGGAAGGGGCTTTTGCGTTTGGCCATATCGGGCGTAATGGCGGCCATACGTTTTTGGACGACGTCATTGTGGATGCGTTTTGATGTTTTCCGGCTTTGCGCAAACTGGTCGCTGGTAATCAATTGTGCGGCAATCACATCGCGTCCATGCCAGGCCCCTTTGGCCAGCGTGGCAATCTCTTCCAGCTTTTGTTTGGAAAACGCCATCCAGCCTTTGACTTCCGGATCGAGCCTCTTTTCCGCATCAAGATCGATGGGTGTGTGGAGCAGAGAACAGCTTCCCGAAACGCCGAACCCATCGCCCAGAACGGCTCTGGCTTTTTCCAGCTTGGCAAGGCTGGCCGATAGATCGTTGCGCCAGACATTGCGGCCATCGACAATCCCGAACACCGGAAAGATTCCCGTTTCCTTGGCCTTTTTAATGCAAGGCTCCAGTTGATCCGGCGCGCGCACCAGATCGACGCCCAGGGCCGTGACGGGCAATGAGAAGGCCAGATCGATATTGTCGCGCAGCCCGTCGAAATAGGTGGGTACAAAAATATTGATCTCCGGTACGGCATCTTTGAGTTGCTTGTACGCGTCCTTGTAGGCATTCTTGTAACGGTCTTCGAGATCGAGCGCGAGACAGGGTTCATCGAGCTGGATCCAGTTGATTCCTTGCGCCAGAAGTTTTTTGCAGATCTCGATATAGACATCAACCAAAGGTTTGACGAGCGTGCAGCGGCAATCATCGAAATCCGCCGCCTTTTTGGCAATCATCAAAAAGGATACCGGCCCGATCAGAACGGGATAGCAGTTAAATCCCGCATCTTGCGCCTCTTTGGTTTCATCGAAAATCTTCGTCGTCGATAATTTGAATGTCTGGTCCTTTTGCAATTCGGGGACGATGTAATGGTAGTTGGTATCGAACCATTTTGTCATTTCCATCGCGATGACATCGCGCCCGTCCTTCTGGCTTCCCCGCGCCATCGAAAAATAGAGATCGGGGTCATTCAAATCATACCGCGCCGGAATGCACCCGAACAGGCACGCGGCATCCAGAATATGGTCATAGTACGAAAAATCATTCGTGGGGACGAAGGAAATTCCCGCATCCTGTTGCATCTTCCAGTGACGAAGGCGCAGTTCTTTGCCCACGCGGAACAATTCCTCGCGAGGGGTTTCGCCCTTCCAATAGCTTTCGAGTGCTTTTTTCAGCTCCCGTTTCAAACCGATGCGGGGAAACCCCAGATTAAGTGCCAAAACCATATTCAAATCCTTTCAAAATTCTATACCAAGATGACTATGACGCCGCTGTCCTGTCAAGGACACTCGCCCTTTAGAAGACCAGCGCATTGTCCAGATCGCGGATCAAATCCCCAGTATCTTCAAGGCCGATGGACAGGCGGAGAAGATTGTCTTGAATCCCGGCCTTGATCTGTGCGTCCTTGTCCATGGACGCATGGGTCATGGTGGCGGGGTGGGCGATCAGGCTTTCATACCCGCCAAGCGATTCCGCAAAGCTGAACAATTCGGTGCGTTCAACCAGCGCGCGTACGGCGGATTCGCCGCCCCTCACTTCAAAACCCAGCATCGCGCCAAACCCCTTTTGCTGTTCCTTGGCGATGGCATGACCGGTGTGGGACGGAAGGCCGGGATAATAAACCTTTTCAATCGAAGGATGGGATTGCAGGAATTTTGCAATCTCGCCTGCGCTCCGGCTTTGCTGGTGGATACGCAGATCGAGCGTGCGCAGACCGCGAAGGGTTAAAAAACTATCGAACGGCGCGCCGGTCGTGCCCGTACAATTCGCCCACCACGCGATGTCTTCATGGAGTGCTGGCGTTTTCGATACCACCGCGCCGCCGACGACATCGCCATGTCCGTTGATATATTTCGTGGTGGAATGGATGGCATAATCCGCCCCGAGATCGAGCGGTTTTTGTAAAGAGGGGGACAGGAAGGTATTGTCCACGGCCACCAGCGCGCCCACCCGTTTGGCAAACCCGCACACCGCCGCGATGTCGGTAATACGGAGCAAAGGATTGCTCGGCGTTTCAATCAAAACAAGCCTGGGTTTACAGGCAAACAGCGCGGGAAGGTTTTTGGTTTGGGTCAAATCCGCAAACAGCACCTCGAAATGCCCGCGTGCCGCACGGGTCTGTAACAACCTATACGTACCGCCGTAACAATCATGCGGCGCGATGATCAGGTCATCCGGGGTAAGCTGCGAAAAAACGAGGTCGAGCGCGGCCATACCGGAGGACGCAACCACCGCATCATACCCGTTTTCAAGGGCGGCGATGGCGCGGCCCAGTTCATCGCGGGATGGATTGCCGCTGCGTGAATAATCATATGGTCTTTTCTTGCCGAAACTTTCGAAGGAATAATTTGTCGAAAGGTATAGGGCAGGGGTGATAGACCCGTGCAGAGGGTCTTTTTCCACGCCGGAACGGGCCATCAACGTGGCGTTCTTCCATGGGCTGGCGGGGGCTTCCCTTAAAATACGCTCTTTCATGCCGTTCTCCTTTTGCTTGGTTAAAAAATAAAAAAACCGGGTCGCATAGGCGATCCGGCGGACAAAAGGGACAGCAATATATTTGCTTCTTTCATCTTCCGGCATTCGCCGCAGGATTTAGCACCTTGTTAGGCCTTAAAGGCTTCACAGGTTGCTTCAGCGTCAACGGGCCTGTCCCTCGGCTGATCTTGATGATGTCGCTATGATAACCAGAAGATTGGGGTGTTTGTCAAAATTTTTTTTATGGGCGTAAAATCGAATGGGTGGGTTCGGTTTTGTTCAACGTGTAGATATGAAGATGTTTTGCGCCCAGAAGGGTCAGGTCTTCGATCTGGCGGGCGAAGATATTTTGTGCGATTTTGGCATGGTCGCTTTCGGGGGCGTTTTCAAATTTATCGCGGATCGCGGCGGGAATGGTGGCCCCACATCGACCCGCAAAGTTAAGTAGGCTCTTGTAATTCTGGATGGGTAGGACACCCGGAACAATCGGGGTTTTAATGCCGGCTTTGCCCACCGCATCCAAAAACCGCGCATAATGATCGTGGTCAAAGAAAAATTGTGTAATCGCACGGTCTGCGCCCGCCGCGCATTTCTTTTTGAGCGCGAGGAGGTCTGCTGCCATATCCGGCGCGTCGGGGTGTTTTTCGGGATACGCGCCCACCGAAATTTCAAATGGTTTATGCGCCTTGATCCCTTCGATAAAATCGGATGTGTACTGGTAATAATCCAGATCGGGGTCGAGCGGCCATTGCAGATCGGCGGGCATATCCCCGCGCAACGCCACGATATGCCGGACATTCATATCCCAGAGCGTATCGAGATAGGCCTTCAATTCCGTCCTAGTGATCGAAATAAACGTCAGGTGGCAGGCCAGCGGGACATCGGTCATGGCGCGAACGGCGCGCAGCGTATCCAATGTTCCTTCCCGCGTCGATCCGCCCGCGCCAAAGGTCACGGTCATAAAGGCGGGGTTGTGGGCGGTCAACGTGTTAACGGTTTCCAGCAGCGATTTTTGCGCTTCGGGCGTTTTTGCCGGGAAAAATTCAAAACTGATGCTGGGTTTTTGGCTCATAAAGCGGAAGGATACAGGGGTTTTTGCCGATGCGCAAATGGCTGGAGCCTTTACATTTCAACCGTATTCGTTTATGACCTTGTCATGACAAACACAGCGCAAAAAACCTCCCCCCAGTCTCTTCCCCAACATGACCGCATCCTGATTCTCGACTTTGGTTCGCAGGTCACGCAATTGATCGCAAGGCGGCTTCGTGAAAGCGGCGTCTATTGCGAAATCTGGCCGTTCAATCAGGCCCCCGAAGACAGGGTCAAGGCTTTCGCGCCAAAGGGGATCATCCTTTCGGGAAGCCCGTGCAGCGTCTATGCCGATGAAGCACCGCACCCGCCCGTTTATATCTACGGTCTGGGTCTGCCCATCCTTGGTATCTGTTACGGGCAACAGGTGATGATGCACCAACTGGGCGGCAAGGTGGAAGGCGGGGATACCCGCGAATTCGGCCGCGCCTATATCGATGTTGTTGAGCAAAGCGCGATTACCGAGGGAGTCTGGGCCGTCGGCGCACATGAACAGGTCTGGATGTCCCATGGCGACCGCGTGACGAAAATAGCGCCGGGCTTTCATACCATCGCCAAATCCGAAGGCGCGCCCTTTGCCATTATCGCGAACGAAGAAAAAAGATTCTGGGCCACGCAATTCCACCCCGAAGTCGTGCATACGCCGCACGGCGCGCAGCTTTTGAAAAACTTCACGCACAAGGTTTGCGGTTGCACGGGGGATTGGACAATGTCCGCCTTCAAGGATGAATCGATCGCCAAAATCAAAAAACAGGTGGGCAAGGGTAAAGTCATTTGCGGCCTCTCTGGCGGGGTGGATTCTTCGGTCACCGCGATTTTGCTGCATGAGGCGATTGGTGACCAACTGACCTGTATCTATGTCGATACGGGTTTGATGCGGGCGGGGGAAAGCGAACAGGTCGTCAAAATGTTCCGCGATCATTACAACATTCCCTTGATCCACGAAGATGCCGGCAAGCTCTTCTTGGGCGCGCTCGAAGGGGTGTCCGATCCCGAAGTCAAACGCAAAACCATCGGTAAATTGTTTATCGATGTGTTCGATGCACGGTCCAAAGAGGTCGGCGGGGCGGAGTTTCTGGCCCAGGGCACGCTCTATCCCGATGTGGTTGAATCCGTCTCCGTTGTCGGCGGGCCGTCGCAAACCATCAAATCCCACCACAATGTCGGCGGTTTGCCTGATTATATGAAACTCAAACTCGTGGAACCGATGAGGGAGTTGTTCAAGGACGAAGTGCGCGCGCTGGGCCGCGAACTCGGTATGCCCGAAGAGTTCATCCGCCGCCACCCGTTCCCGGGGCCGGGGCTCGCCATCCGCGTGCCGGGTGAAATCACAACCGAAAAACTGGAAATATTGCGCAAAGCGGATACGATTTATCTCGAAGAAATCCGCAATGCCGGTTTGTATGATGCCATCTGGCAGGCCTTCGCCGTGCTGCTCCCCGTCAAAACGGTGGGCGTGATGGGCGATGAACGCACGTATGATTATGTGTGCGCGCTGCGCGCCGTCACATCAACGGATGGCATGACGGCGGATTATTACCATTTCGATCATGAATTCCTGTCCCGCGTGTCCACCCGCATCATCAACGAAGTGCGCGGCATCAACCGTGTGGTTTACGACATCACGTCCAAACCCCCCGGGACGATTGAGTGGGAGTGATAGACCCATGCACATGATCGCCTATATCAGTGATGTTAACGTCGCCGGCGAAGCGTTGGACAGACAGGTGGACGATATCGTCAAGGTTGCCAAACGCGAAAACCTTGCCCGCAATATTTCTGGCGTTTTGTTTCTGGTCAATGGCCGGTTTTTGCAGGTGATCGAGGGCGAGGAGGCAAGCCTTCGCCAGCTGATGAAAAACATCGCGGGCGATGACCGTCATAAAGACATCGAAATCCTGCTCGATACGCCGGTGGAAGAACGCGGGTTCGGCCACTGGAACATGGATGTTTTCCGGCTGGACGATACATCCGTTTTTGACCGCGCCACGGTCAAGGCATTGACGGAGGGGTTCCAGAAGAACCTGCTGCCAAAGGCGGATACCCTCGTCTTCTATTATAAAACCCTGTTGCGGCAAAAGGTCGCGTAGGTCGGAAAAAGGGGGGGCACACCCCCTTGGAATTGTCGGCCCGTATTTTTTCCCTTATCATGGGGCAATAAAAAAGGCCCGCCCCATGACCATCTTCCAGATCGTTGCCATTATCTTGACCTTCGCCGCCATCGGCGGGTACGTGAACTATAAATTGTTCCGGCTGCCCTCCACCATCGGCCACATGGCGTTCGCGCTGCTCTTTTCGATGTTCGTTCTGGCCATCGGGAAGGCGGGGCTGTTCGATGTCGATCTTTTGCGTGATATGATTGCGCAGATCGACTTTTCCGATCTTGTCCTTCATGTGATGCTCTCCTTCCTTTTGTTTGCGGGCGCGCTGCATATCAACCTGAATGACCTTAAAAACGTCCGCCTGCCGGTCACGGTGCTCGCTACGGTGGGTGTTATGCTGGCCACGCTGATCATCGGGACGCTGACCTGGTGGCTCGCGGGGGTGATCGGGGTGCCGATGCCCTATCTTTACGCGCTGCTCTTCGGCGCGTTGATTTCGCCCACGGACCCGATCGCCGTGTTAAGCATTTTGAAACAAATCGGGGTGTCGAAGACGCTCTATATGAAGATCGGCGGCGAAAGCCTGTTCAATGACGGGGTGGGGGTTGTGATCTTCTTGTCCCTGTTCGGCATGGCCGTCCATGCCGAAGGGTTTGAAATGCACGAATTTTTCTATGATCTGGCCCGCGAAGCCGCTGGCGGGCTGCTGCTCGGCGGGGGGCTGGGCTGGATTGTCTATAAATTCATGGCCTCGATCGATGAATATAAAACCGAAACCATGCTCACCCTCGCATTGGTATCGGGGGGGTACGTTCTGGCCGAATCGCTGCATGTTTCCGCACCGCTCTGTATGGTTGCGGCCGGGCTGATCATCGGCAACCAGGGCCGCGAAAAGGGTATGACCGCCAAAACCCGCGAACACGTGGATACCTTCTGGCAGTTGCTGGATGAAATCATGAACGATGTGCTCTTCCTGCTGATCGGTCTGGAAATGATCATCATCACCTTTGCCAAGGAAAACCTGATATTGGGCGGGTTGGTTATATTTGCCGTCCTCTTCGGGCGGCTGGTCAGCGTCGGCCTGCCCATCACCATCATGCGCCTGTGGCAACCCTTTGAACGCGGCACGATCCGCATGATGACATGGGGCGGGCTGCGCGGCGGCTTGTCGATTGCGATGGCCTTGTCCCTGCCCGAAGGGCCGGAAAAATCCGTGATTCTGACACTGACCTATGTTGTCGTGCTCTTTTCTATCATGGTGCAGGGCACGTCCTTCAAACGGGTTTCAAAACTTGTCCTGAAGTAACTTTTTAAGGGTTGGCACAGGCAATCTATTTGTCCGCACATGCCCGCGCGGGGTGTGTCATTTGAGTCACAGTTGTGGGTTTTTGGTTGCCTATTACAGAAATCATTTTTTTTATATTGAAAATGGAGTACACTGATTCGCGTGTAAGTACTTTCTTAACCTTCCTTTGAGATCATCAGGGGAACTTTCCAAATACTTAAGGAGATGGAAACTATGGCTACGAAGAAAAAACCTGCCGCTAAAAAACCGGCAAAGAAAATGGCAACGTCTGTTGTGAAAAAGACAGCAAAGAAAAAAGTTGCTAAGAAAAAACCTGCTGCTAAGAAAAAAGTAGCGAAGAAAAAAACCGTTAAAAAAGCCACGAAAACGGTTAAAAAAGTAGCGAAGAAAAAACCCGCTGCTAAGAAAAAAGTTGCAAAGAAAAAGAAATAATCTCGCTTCATAGCGAGCTTTTTGCTTTTTAGACGCCCGCGCCGGCCTTTCCGGGGCGGGCGTTTCCTTTTCCCCTTTCGCATTTTTTCGAACTGTCATATTATGACCATAGTTGACCGGTAACACCGATCCCGCCTCTACCGGACTTTCCCCGGCGGTCAACACTTCATTAAGGATTGTTAATACATGGCGCACGGAAAAGATTACTGGAACCGGGTCAAGGCCTGGGCCGCCACGCTTCCTTATCTGGACCGGGTGTTTTCGGTTGTGCCCACACCCCCCGACGAACTTCTCCGCCTGCCGCCGCCGCGCAAACCCGATGATTATCCCCACACCAAACAATATGAAGAACACGCATCCAGGGCCTATATGGACTTGAAGATGGAATTCCGTGACATCGGCCGTATGAATGCGATTGCCGAAACGCTGGGTCGCGATTTCCTGACGGCCATGCCCGAAGGGGCATATAAAAGCCGGCTTGGCCAGATCGCGTTTTTGTATCGCCGCATGCATGAAGAACTGGCCGATGAAAAGATCGCGAATTTGATCGATGACGCGCGTGCGCACGAAAAAAAATCGCCCGGCCGTTGGGATTCATGGGATTGCGCAAATCTGCGTGAAATGGAAACCATGTATCGCCATGTGGCACAGGTGCCATCCGATCTGATGGAAAAAAAGGCGCGCCTTGCCTATGAAGGCAGGCGTAAACACCGTGATGTTTTGCGTTGTGACGACTGGGAGGAAGCGCGTCCTTTTTTAGAGGACATGATCGACCTGCAACGCCGGATTGCCGAAACGAAGGTGCTCAAAGACAACGACCATGCCACAGATCCGCTCTATCAGGCATTGATGCGCGAATATATGCCGGGCGCACGCCTGACCGATGTCGATCATCTTTTTGACCGCATGGAAGAAAAACTAAAAGAATTATTGCCGTGGATATTGGAAGAGCAGGGGAAACGCGCAGAACCCATCCCGCTGACCGGTCCGTTTCCATCGGCGCAGCAAATGTGGCTGAACCGGAGCTTGCTGAAAGTTCTGGGGTTTGATTTCGAACGCGGCGGGCTTTATGAAACCGGCCACAATCCGGTAGAGGGCGGAACGCCCGATGATACGCGGCTTGTGATCAAAACATCCGATGCCACGAATTTTCTGGACTCGATGAAAAGCGCGCTGCATGAAGGCGGGCACGGTATTTATATTCAAGGTCTGCCGCGCGAAGTCTGGCGTTACCAGCCGGTGGGGCAGGATCTGGGGGCCGCGATGCAGGAATCACAAGCCTTGCTCGTCGAAATGATTCTCGGCCGGACAAAGGAGTTCTTCCGCTATCTCGCGCCACGCGTCGAAGGGTTGTTCCAGAAATTCGGCGATTCCGCGATGACGGCGGAGAATCTTTACCGTCTCAAAACCTATGTGAAACCGGGCGTGGATAGAAAGAGCGCGGATGAAGTCACGTATTTCTTCCACATTCGCCTACGTATGAAACTGGAACGGGATATGATCGCGGGCAGACTTGCGGTCAAAGACCTGCCCGATGCGTGGAATGCGGGGATGAAGGAATTGCTGGGCGTCGAGCCCAAAACCCATGCGCAGGGTTGTTTGCAGGATGTCCACTGGTTCGTCGGAAAATTCGGCTATTTCCCGTCCTACACGATCGGCCACATGATCGCGGCGCAAATTTACGATAAAATGAAACGCGACATCCAGAATATCCCCGAACTGATGCTGCAAGGGGATTTCATCCCCGTTCAGATGTGGCTGGCGGACCGGATTTACCGTCAGGGCCGCCTGATGCGCACGGATGACCTTCTGGAGCATGTCACGGGAACGAAACTGACCCCCGGGCCGTTGATTTCCCATTTACAGGACAGATACTTAGAGGTTGCCTGATCCACCCGTCCGGCCCGCTTGGCATCCCCTTCGAACTGTGCTTAAAAAGACCCCATGATCCGTTATATTTCCACCCGCGGGGACAAAACCCCCAAAAGTTTTACCGATGTTCTTCTGGCCGGTCTGGCCCCGGACGGGGGCTTGTACGTTCCCACAACATGGCCGACGATCGATATGGACGACCTTTCGGGCCTCGCCTATCCCGACATCGCCTACCGGATCATCCATCCCTTCGTCGGCGGTGACATCCCCGATGGTGATTTGCGGGATATGATCACCGAAACCTATGAAAACAATTTCAACCACACGGCGGCGGCCCCGCTGGTACAGATCGCGCCCTCCGCCTGGGCCATGGAACTCTTTCACGGGCCGACGCTGGCGTTCAAGGATTACGCGCTGCAATTGCTGGGCCGTCTGTTCGATTACACGCTGGAAAAACGCGGGCAACGCGTAACCATCGTCGGGGCTACATCCGGCGATACGGGATCGGCAGCGATTGAGGCGTGCAAGGATTGCAAACATATCGATATTTTTATTCTCCACCCGGAAGGCCGGACATCAGAGGTGCAACGCCGCCAGATGACCACGGTGGATTCCCCCAACGTCTTTAACATTGCATTGCAGGGGCATTTCGATGATTGCCAGAACATCGTCAAGACGTTGTTTGGTGATGCGGCGTTCCGGGATGAAATGCATTTGTCGGCGGTCAATTCCATCAACTGGGCGCGGATCATGGCCCAGATCGTTTATTATTTCACGGCGGCCGTGGCGTTGAACCGAACCGGCAACGATAAAATCCGGTTTGCCGTACCGACGGGGAATTTCGGCAATGTCTATGCCGGTTATTGCGCCATGAAAATGGGACTGCCCGTCGAACGGCTCGTGATCGGTTCCAACCGCAACGACATCCTGACCCGTTTTTTTGAAACGGGCAGCATGACGGCGGGTATCGTCGAACCATCCTTGTCACCCAGTATGGACATCCAGGTGTCCAGCAATTTCGAACGCTTCCTTTTCGATCTTCTGGACCGTGATGCGGATAGCATCCGCGCCTGCATGGAACAATTCAAAAAGGCGGGCGAATACACCCTGACCGAAAAACACATGAAAGAAGCGCGGGATGTGTTCGAAGCCTATCGCTGTTCGGATGACCAGACCCTGACCGTTATGTCCCGTTGTTACAAGGAAACCGGCGGCTATATGATCGATCCGCACACGGCGGTGGGCCTGTTCGCGGCATGGTCGTCGGAACGTCATCCAAAAACGCCCGTGGTGGCACTTGCCTGCGCTCATCCGGCCAAATTCCCCGATGCCGTTGAAAAGGCAACCGGAATTCGTCCCGGCTTGCCCCCGCATCTGGCCGATTTATATGATCGGAAAGAGATTGTCACCGTCCTGCCCAACGATCCTGAAGTGATCAAGGGCTTTATCAAGGAAAAGAGAAACGCATGAGCATCAAAACAACCACCCTCGACTCTGGCCTGCGCATCATCACCGACACGGTTCCCGAAATGGAAACAGTGGCCGTGGGGGCTTGGGCGGATGTCGGTACCCGCAACGAAGATTTGAAACACAATGGCGTTGCCCACATGGTCGAACATATGCTGTTCAACGGCACGCCCACGCGCAGCGCGCGGCAAATTGCCGAAGCGATCGAAGATGTGGGCGGTCAGATCAACGCCTATACATCGCGTGAGATCACGGCCTATTACATCCATCTTTTGAAAAATGATTTGCCGCTGGCCATGGATATCCTCTCTGACATTATCCAGCGGCCGACTTTTCCCGATCACGAACTGGAAAAAGAACGCGGCGTGATCATTCAGGAAATCAACATGACGAACGATACGCCGGATGATGTGGTGTTCGATCAATATCAGGCGACCGCTTATCCGGGTCAATCGCTGGGGGCCCCCATTCTGGGCCGTGAAGACATCATCCAGAATATGACCCGTGAAACGCTCTATGATTATGTGCATCGTTTTTATACGCCGGACAAACTCGTGATTTCTGCGGCGGGGAATGTGGAACACGATCATTTCGTTGCGATGGCGCAGACCATGTTTGCCGATCTTCCGCCCAATAAAACCGAAAAAATGGCCCCGGCCGTTTACATGGGCGGCGATATGCGGGCGGAAAAAGATCTGGAACAAAGCCATGTCGTTCTGGGATTCCGGGGGATCGGGCGTGAAGATCCGGACTTTTACACCGCGCTCCTTCTCGGCACGGTGATGGGCGGTGGTATGTCCTCCCGTCTGTTTCAGGAAATCCGTGAAAAACGCGGGCTGGTTTATTCCATCTATTCCTCACACACCTCCTATCATGATGACGGGCAGTTTGAAATCTATGCTGGTACTGGCCCCGAACATCTGAACGAACTGATCCCCGTCACCTGCGATGAAATCGTCAAGATCATGCAGGATCCTGTGGGGGAGGCGGAACTGGCCCGCGCAAAGGCACAGATCAAGGCAGGCATTTTGATGTCCCGTGAATCCATGTTGTCCCGTGCGAACCGTCAGGCAAAATACCTGATCAATTTCCACCGCACACCGGACATTGACCGCGTGATCGCTCAGGTGGATGCCATTACGGTTTACGGCATTCAAAAGCTGGCCCAGAAAATCTTTACCGGAAAACCCACAGTGGCGGCACTGGGGCCGATCAAGGGGCTTGAATCTTACGAAAAAATCGAAAAAAGACTGGCGGCGTAAAAACCATGCTGGGTCTTGGCAAAAAAGAAAGGGACGGGGCGGTGGGAACGCACCTGACCACGCCCCGCCTTGTTCTTCGCCCAGCCAATATTTTTGATTTTGATGGCTGGCGCACGGTGCGCGCCCTCAATCACGATTATCTGCAACCCTTTGAACCCACATGGCCGGAACAATGTTTATCCGAATCCTTTTTTAAACGCAGGGTCGAACGTCTGGCGCGTGACTGGCAGGAAGACAAAACCTATGCGTTTTTGATCTTTTGCGAAGATCGCCTGATCGGGGGAATTAATCTGAACAATGTTGCGCGCGGCGCGGCGCAATATGCCTCGCTCGGCTACTGGCTGGATGAACTTTCCCAAGGTCATGGCTATATGGGGGAGGCGGCCGCGGCCGTTCTTCATTACGCGTTTGCACATCTGGCGCTCGCACGGATCAACGCCGCGACATTGCCGCACAATCACCGCAGCCGCCGGATGTTAGAACGTCTGGGCTTTGCCGAAGAAGGCTTTGCGCGGTCCTATATCCAGATTGACGGCGCACGCCGCGATCATGTTCTGTATGGGTTGAATGCGGCGGATTTTTCGTCAGGCGCGGCCCGCGAATCCTGAAATCATCGCGGGGTTGACGCCGATGGTGGCAAAAGCCTTGTCCCACATGTCTTCGGGACGTGTCGAAAAAACGAGATCCAGCGTCGAAGGACAGGTGAGCCAGACATTGTCCTGCAATTCCCGCTCCAACTGCCCCGCACCCCATCCGGCATAGCCCAGTGTAAAGAGCATTTTTTCGGGGCGGTTGCCGTTTACGATGGCACGCAACGAATCGATGGTGCCGCTGATCGAAAACAGATCGTCGATATGGATGGTGTCCTTTTGGGAAAAATCCGAACTGTGCAACAAAAACCCGTGAACGGTTTCCACGGGGCCGCCCGCACGCACGGACATGGCGGCCAGATCATCGTCCAGCGGCCTTTCAGGGGAAATTCCCACCTGTCGCAAAACATCGGCAAAATCGGGGGACGGCAGAGGGTTGTTGATCACCATGCCCATGGCTCCCTTCGCATCATGCGCACCGATGAAAATGACCGCACGGTGGAAACGGGGGTCGTTCATTTGCGGCATCGCGACCAAAAGCTGGCCTTTTATGGAATGAAAACGGGCGGAATTGTCTTTGGCGATCATGTCTTCTATAGTTTCATGGCGGGGGAATGAAATCAACCAAAGGCACCCATGATGAAAAAAACACTCACCATCTTTTTTCTGGTTCTGGCATTTCCGTTTTTGGCGCACGCCCAAACGGGCGAAGAATCGGCGGGCAGCCACATCACCGCAAAACTTCTTTCTTCCGTACAGGGGATGGGGAATTTGGAAAAGATCGATATGGGTCTGGCCCTTGCGATGGAAGATGACTGGTACACCTATTGGCGGATGGCGGGGGACAGCGGTTTGCCACCGTCATTCGATTGGACTGGATCACAAAATGTCAAAACGGTTGATATTTACTGGCCGCCGCCCCGCCGGTTTGCGGTTTTTGACATCAACAGCTTTGGATACAACAACCAGATTGTGTTGCCGTTAAAAGTAACGCCCCTGGAATCAGGTAAACCGATGGATGTACATTTGAAACTCGACATCGTCATCTGTCATGACATTTGCATTCCTGTATCGTTACAAATGGCAAAGAGGATCGATGCAGGAAATCCCGGCCGGACGATGGACAAACAGATTCTTGATAATGCCTGGGAATCGCTTGCCCGTCCGCGCAGCACGCCGGATCTGGCCTTGGTCAACACGGTGTTGTCGCAAAGTGCGATTGTCGTGACGGCTTTTTCCAAAAACGGGTTTGAAGATACAGACCTGATTGTAGAGGTGCCGGGCACCATGATCACCACACCGCCGGAAATTTTGCGCGATCCCGATGATAAGACACGGGCAATGTTGAAAATCTCCGCGCCCACCGGCATGGATTTTTCAAAATTGCTGTTCGGGAAAAAGGCACATATCACGCTGACCGAAGGCAAAAAGGCCGTAGACGGAGATTTCGATTTTTAATAGATGCCGCCGGTGCCGTTGAAATTGTTCGGCGCGGGTTGTGCGGGTTGCACAGGCTGGGCCGGGTACACGGTGCCGGGTACGCCCTCTTGGCCAGCCCCGTCGCGTTCGCGGCTAAAACTGGTCATCGCATCATCGCCGTTTTGCGCGGGGTACGGGGCGGTTTGCTGGCCGCCGGTGACGGGATCATAGGAATAACCGCTGGACCCATATGCGGCATCGGGGGATGTATCGCCTGCATCGCCGGAATCTCCTGCATAGGCATCGAACGCTTCCTGCCCGCCAATCACGTTGTTGTTCAGAACATAATCGTCGAGATTGGGTTCGGTGCCCGCCACAAACGCTTCCCAGATGATATGCTTGTCGCCGGGCATCGCGGCGCGGCCGGAATCCGCGTTGATGCGCACGTTTTTGATGCCGGGCGGGACGCGGAACGGCGCGGGCGGCGTGTCTTTCAAGGCTTCCTTCATAAAATCATAAAAGATCGGCACGGCCGTGGATGCCCCGGTTTCGCGCTTGCCCAGGGATTTTGGATCGTCGAATCCGACGAAAACGCCCACCACAAGGTCCGGTGAAAACCCGATAAACCATGTGTCCTTGGATTTGTTGGTTGTGCCTGTTTTTCCGGCCAGCGGCATGCCGAGTTCTTTTAACTTTGCGGCCGTGCCGCGTTCTGCCACGCCTTCAAGGATGGAAACCATCTGGTATGTCGTGCGCGGATCGGCAATCTGTTTGCGTTCATCCGGTACATCGGGTGTGGATTGCCCGTCCCAACGGATCAAGGTGCCGCAATTCGGACAGTCACGTTTATCATGTTTATAAATCGTGGCGCCGCGGCGGTCTTGAATCCGGTCAACCAGCGTGGGTGTGATTTCCTTACCGCCGTTGACCAGCATGGCATAGGCGTTGGTGAGCTTGAGCAGTGTGGTTTCTCCCGCACCCAGCGCATAGGAAAGATAGGGTTTCATGTCATCGGCAATGCCGAACCGCTTGGCGTAATCGACCACCGTATCCATGCCGATATGGTCGGCCAGACGGACGGTCATCAGGTTGCGGGATTTTTCAACACCCACGCGCAATGGGGTCGGGCCATAATATTGGCCGGAATAATTGGTGGGCTTCCAGTAATCGCCGGGGGCTTGTTCCATGACGAACGGGGCGTCCAGAACACGCGTGGCGGGGGTAAAACCTTTGTCGAGTGCCGCCAGATAAACGAACGGTTTGAAGGCGGAACCCGGCTGGCGCAGAGCCTGTGTCGCGCGGTTGAATTGCGATGGGCCGTATTTCCATCCGCCTTGAATGGCCAGAACGCGGCCCGTATGCGGGTCCATGGCAATCAGGGCCCCTTCAACGGCCGGGATCTGCTGCAATTCATAGCTGGTCTTGTCCTTGCCGATTTTCTTTTCGACCATGATGACATCGCCGGTCTTTAACACATCGCTAACGGCACCGATTTCGGGGCCGAGCGCGTAACATTCGCTTAAACATTTGCGCGCCCATTGCACTCCGGACAGGGGAAGTTTTGCCGTCGAATCATCCGAAAACCCGATCGTGGCTTCGTTCGTTCCACTTTTGATGACGATGGCGAGCTGCCATTCATCCAGCATTTCATCGGGTTCTTCAACGTCCATCAACGCGTCGTGCCAGTTGGAAACATCGTCGATATGTTTGACCGGCCCACGCCATCCGTGGCGGCGGTCATACGCGATCAGACCGTCGCGCAATGTCCGCACGGCAATATATTGCAACCGCGGATCGACCGAAGTGCGCACGGCAAGACCGCCACGGTAAAGACTGTCTTCGCCATACTGGTCTTTCAATTCGCGGCGCACTTCTTCGGCGAAATA
Organism: uncultured Micavibrio sp.; assembly: GCA_964423095.1. Taxonomy (GTDB): domain Bacteria; phylum Pseudomonadota; class Alphaproteobacteria; order Micavibrionales; family Micavibrionaceae; genus Micavibrio_A. The sequence continues at coordinate 14,216 of CAYRDI010000018.1, read as the reverse complement.
GGGGGCGTTGACGACATCGGACTCGTCTTTCAACGTCATGGCCAGCGGCGCGGCCTTTGCAAGGTCGGCTTGTGCCGCCGTGATGTATCCGTCCTCAAGCATCCTGTCGATCACCCAGTTGCGCCGTGCCACGGCGGCATTGTGGTGGCGCACGGGGTTGTAATTGTTGGGGGCTTTGGGCAGGGCGGCGAGATAGGCGACTTCGGAAACGCTTAGATCGTCCAGCTTTTTGTTGAAATAGGTTTGTGCCGCGGCGGCCACACCATACGATCGTTGTCCCAGATAGATTTCGTTCAAATAAAGTTCGAGGATCTGGTCCTTGCTCATCGCCTTTTCCATGCGCAAGGAAAGGATGGCCTCCTTGATCTTGCGTTCGATGGTGCGCTCCTTGGTCAACAGGAAGTTTTTGGCCACCTGTTGCGTGATGGTGGATGCGCCTTTCAGGCTGCCCTTGTGCATGAAGTTCGTTACGGCGGCGCGGGCAATCGCGATGACATCAATGCCGGGGTGTTTGTAAAAATTCTGGTCTTCGGCGGCGATGAAGGCGTTCTTCACCTGATCCGGCACCGCGCCGATGGGGACGAACACGCGCTTTTCCTGTGCGTATTCTGCGAGCAGGCGACCATCGCCTGCATAAATGCGGGTAACGATGGAAGGTTCGTATTTTTTTAATTGCGTGTAATCGGGCAAATCGCGACCGTAATGCGACAGCGCAAGGGCGACAACGCCGACAGCGGCAATCGCTCCGATAAACCCGAGGGAAAACAGTGCCAGAAAGATTCGTCCAAGCCAGCGCATGGGGTTTTATGGCATAACTTCAGGGCGTAATAAAGGCGAAAAAAGGCTTTTCCCGCGGGCGGTTACAGGGATTTGAAACTGGCGTGTTTGGTGATGGGCCCATCGGCGCGACCATGGATAAACTGGTCCACATATTCGTTGCCGGAATGGTCCAGGTCATCGACCTTGCCGTGCCAGATAATTTTGCCTTCGTAAATCATGGCCACATGGTCGGCGATCTTGCGGGCCGACGCCATGTCATGGGTGATCGAAAGCGCGGATGCGCCAAGGTCTTTGACGCAATCCACGATCAGATCGTTGATGACATCGGCCATGATGGGGTCGAGCCCCGTGGTGGGTTCATCAAAGAAAATGATTTCTGGGCTGGTGGCGATGGCACGGGCCAGACCCACGCGCTTTTGCATCCCTCCCGACAATTCAGCGGGGAAGAGGTCGGCGACATGTGCGCCAAGACCGACTTGCGATAGTTTTTTGATGGCGATGTCTTTTGCGTCCTTGTGTGCCATGCCCTTACCGTGGATCAGGCCAAACGCCACGTTTTGCCAAACGGGAATGGAATCGAACAGGGCCGCGCCCTGAAACAACATCCCGAATTTTCCCATCATCGCATCGCGTTCGCGGGTGGAAAATTCCGTGCTTTCAACTCCGTCGATCTGGATGGAACCGGAATCGGGTTTGATCAGGCCAAGGATGCATTTCAACGTGACGGATTTTCCGCTGCCCGATCCGCCGATGATGACCAGCGATTCTCCGGGGGTGAGCGTAAGATTGACACCGTCCAGAACCTTTTTCGGCCCGAACGATTTTTTGACATCGCGCATCATGATTTTCGGCGTGGACGCCATTTTGTGTTCTTCCGCGCTCATGAAAAGAAAACTTTCGTCAGGAAGAAGTTGAAGATCAGGATGAGGATGGATGCCGATACAACGGCATAGGTCGTGGCGGCACCCACGCCCTGCGCCCCGCGGCCGGAATTGAATCCGTGATAGCATCCCATCATGGTCACGATGAATCCGAAAGCCGCCGCCTTGAAGAGGCCGGAGGTGACGTCGTTGACCTCAAGAATATCCCATGTCTGGTGTAGATAGCTGCCTTCGGAAAAGCCCAGCGTATAAATGGAAACGATGTATCCGCCGTAAATACCGATGATATCGGCGATCAGGACAAGAACGGGGAGCATGATCGTCCCCGCGACAATTCTGGGAACGATCAGGTATTTGTAGGGGTTCACCGAAAGGGTGGTCAGCGCGTCGATCTGTTCGGTCACACGCATGGTGCCGATTTCGGCGGCGATGGAGGCACCGATCCGCCCCGCAACCATGAGGCCCGCCAGAACGGGGGCAAGCTCGCGGGTGACGGAGAGGGCCACAACGCCCGCAATCGCGCTTTCGGCATTGAAACGGGTAAAACCGGTGTAGGATTGCAACGCCAGCACCATCCCGGTGAAAATGGCGGTCATGCCGACGACGGGCAGGGAATAATATCCGATATCGATGAATTGCCGCACCAGCAGGCGGGGATACCATGGCGGGCGGAACACATGCAGGACAGAATGGGTTACAAAAATCACCATCGCCCCGATGGATTGCAGGAACCGGAAGATGGAATGGCCGACGCCTTCGCAGACATCAAGGGCTTTGTCGGTGATCAGGGCCGTATAACTTTGTTCGCTCATGCGTGTCCGTTGATGGGTAAAAAACTCAACTCCATGAATTTCTTAACCTTTTTGGCAACGCTTGAAAAGTCCTAAAACGCGCCTAGCGCATGTAAACACGATGATAACGGGGGCCGAGCGCGGTCAGAATGTTATATCCGATGGTGCCGGCGGCGGTCGCCAGCGCATCCACATCCTGATGCGGCCCTAAAACCTCTACCCAATCGCCCTGTTTTGGCGGGTTTGGCAAATGTCCGGTTTCGATGATGGTCAGATCCATGGATACCCGCCCGCGGATGGAGCATGGTTGGCCGTTCCAATATAGAACGCCTTTGTTGCTCAGGCTGCGCGGGAACCCATCGGCATACCCCAACGCAACGGTGGCGCAGGTTGTGTTTTTTTCAAAACGATAGGTTTCGTTGTATCCTGCATGTTCGCCTTTTTTCACGCTGCGGGTCTGCAAAACGCGGACGCTCAGGCTTGCTACTGCTTTGACCGGATTCGTGGTTTCGGGCAGAGGATTCCCACCATACAGCGCGTATCCGGGACGTATCAAATCGTAATGCCAGTCCTTATTGCGGAACATTCCCGACGAATTCGCCAGCGATTTTTTGCTATCCGGAAAGTGCGCGGCAATGGCGGCAAAATTCGCGGCCTGCCGGTCGTTGGCGGCGTGGTCTTTTTCATCGCTCGATGAAAAATGGCTCATGACGTAATGAAGGTCGAACGCCGTGCATAGCGCGGGGTCGATATTGATGGGCGCGCCCAACCGGTTCATGCCCGTATCAATGTGCAAAATGGCGGGCAGTTTTTCGCCGCGCTTTTGGGCAAAGGCGGCCCAGCGTTTGATATCCTCTTCGCTGTTCAAAACGGGGATGATGTTTTTGGCGCGGTACATCTCTTCTGCCCCGTGATAAAGCCCGCCCAGCACGTAAATATGATCCTCGCTTGTGGCGGGAAGGGCGATGGCTTCATCGGGTGTTGCCACGAAAAAACGACGGCACCCTTCGGCCCGCAAGGTTTCAAAAACGTGCGCGGCACCCAGACCGTAACCGTTGGCCTTGATCACGCCCGCAACATCGGCTTTCGTCATGCTTTTGAACAGCCGGTAATTGGCGGCGAGCGCGCCAAGGTCGATCATTAAAACCGCGGGGGCCAGTGGATCGTCGTTTGCACTCATAAATTGGGTTGCTCCATTAAATTTTAAATGTTATGAAAAAAATAAAATAGTGTTTCATGAGTAATGTTACCAAAATAGCCACAGCGCATAATTTTAAAAGACATTTTGAAGAAGCAATCCATACCCTTCTTCAAAACGATGTTCTGTGTCTCTTAACATCTGACCAGAGCAAGGACGAAGCCTTTGCAGCGTTCAGGGGCTCTTTTATGGATGCGATGGTGGATTATCCGGAAATTCAGCGGGCAACGATGCATGTCGTTGATCGTGCTCTGGCCTCTGCGTTTGATAACGCCGCGCGTCAACAAGAGGAGGGCAAGATCGGGGATGATCTTGTTCGCGGATTCTGGCGGAGGAATGTTATCAATATCGCGTTTGAAGCCACCGACGTGGCACAATCAACGCAAAAATCATTGCAACATAACAAGACTTAACCGTACCGTTTTTCCAGATCGCCAAAGCGCGTGATGTTGGAATCAAAGAACAACTGCACGGTGCCGATGGGCCCGTGACGTTGCTTGGCCACAATCACATCGGCGGTGTTGGCGCAATCGCCAAGGCTTTCCTGCCATTGCTGGTAACGGTCGTTGAATTTCCCTGAATCTTCGCCGGGCTTTTGTTCTGGTTGTTCGCGGGAAAGGTAATATTCACGGCGGTAAATGAACATCACCACATCCGCATCCTGCTCGATCGATCCGGATTCACGCAAATCAGAAAGCTGCGGCCGTTTGTCTTCGCGCTGTTCGACGGCACGGGAAAGCTGAGAGAGTGCGATTACGGGAATGCTCAATTCCTTTGCAATCGCTTTTAATCCCCGCGTGATTTCCGAAATTTCCAAAACGCGGTTTCCTTCGGACTGGCGCGATCCTGACCCCTGCAACAATTGCAAATAGTCGATGACCAGAAGATCGTGTCAGTGAATCCGTTTCAACCGGCGCGCACGCGTGCGCACCTGCCCGATGGTCAGCGCGGGCGTATCGTCGATATACAGCGGCACTTGCGAAAGCGTTTGTGCGGCCTGAACCAGATTCAGGAAATCGTTTTGTTTGATCTCTCCCTTGCGCATCGCATCGCCGGAAATATTCGATTGTTCGGACAGGATACGGGTGGCGAGCTGGTCGGAACTCATCTCGAGCGAGAAGAATCCCACGCGTGCGCCGCCCTGTTTGTTTTCGGCATAGGCCTTGGCGGCGTTAAAGGCAATGTTGACGGCCAGCGATGTTTTCCCCATCGACGGACGGGCGGCAAGGATGAGAAGGTCGGATTTATGAAGCCCGCCGAGCTTTTGATCGAGATCAACGAGGCCTGTCGTTACACCCGTCACATGTGTATCGGATTTATAGGCCTGCTCCGCATATTCCAGCGCGATTTTGGCCGAATCTTTTAACGTGACGAACCCGCCTTGTGACGCACTACCCGTTTCCGCGAGCTTGAAGAGCCGCGTTTCCGCCTGCGCCAGGATATTGTCCGCATCGGAATCGATGTCATAGGCAAAGGCAAGCGTGGCCACTTCCTGATTGAAACGGATGATCTCGCGGCGCAGGTGGCGATCGAAAATCGTTTTCGCGTAATCCTTGATGTCGTTGAGCAGAGGGACTTCGGTCGCAAGATCGACGAGGTATTTTGTACCGCCGACAGCGGCCAGCGCCTCATCCTTTTCAAAATAATCCTTGAGCGTGGTTGCCTTTGCTTCCAGCCCCTTTTCGATCATCCGCACGATGGTTTCATAAATGCGGCCATGGGTCGGGTGCGAAAAATAATCCGGCTTGATGATGTCGTTGACCTTTTCCAGGTTCTTGTTGTCGATCAGTAGCATGCCGAGCAAACCCTGTTCCGCCTCCAGATTGTGGGGCAGGGTGCGGTGGGTAAGCGGATCGTCGTTTTCGACGATTTTTAGTTGGGCGGATTCGGATGACATGGTGCGTAGCTTACAGTTTTCCATGCCATGAACCTAGGTTTTTTACCCTGTGAAAAGCGGGGATAGCGGGGGTAAAACCCGCGGCAAACCGGGGTTTTCGCACCACAATACATTAATATTTTGACATAATTATACTATAGGGATATTTTGTGGCCTTCAAAACTGAACATACAATCAACGGAGTTAATAGATGGATAGACGGACTTTTTTAGGCAGCGCAATCGCGGCAGCCGCAGTGGGAACGATCGGAGCAGGCAAGGCTTCCGCCGCACCTGTAGAAGCCTTCGAAATCAAAATGAGTACGCCGGTTTTGTTTCCGGTGGGTCACGGCCGTTTTGAAAAAGGCATCGTTGCCGGTTTTTCGCACGCATCGAAAGCGCATGCGGCAACGGTTGAAGGCCACAAAGAATGGGATTCAACGGTTGTGGTTTATGCAGATCAGAAACGTAAAGATCTGCGTTTCTTTCCCGAACAATTGAAACCGGCCCCCACGGTTTAAAATAAAAAAACCGGAATAAAAAAACCCCCGCCGAAGGAGTAGGCGGGGGTTTTAACTTTTTCAAAGCCTTGATTATTCTGCGGCTTCTTCTTCGCCTGCGACGTCATCGGCCTTTTTGGAGGCTTTTTTCGCGGCTTTCTTGGCGGCCTTTTCGGCATCGGCCGCAGAGGCTTTCGCTTCTTCTTCGGCTTCGGCTTGTTCGGCGGCGAGGGCGCCTTCTTCAAGCATGGAGGCCTTGGCATCGTCGTTGCTTGCGCTACGGGATTTTTCCGCTCTCGCGTCTGCGATCACGGCCTTGCCGGTTTTGAACTGCGTTTCGGCTTCATCCGCGCTGCGTGCCACGTTGACCGTGACTTTTACGGTCACTTCGGGGTGCAACATGATGTCAACGGGGAACAGCCCGATGGATTTGAAGTTGTCGTTCAACTTCACCATTCCGCGGGTGACCGTTTGCTTGCTACTTGCGCTCAGGGCTTCGGCGATGTCACGCGATGTGACGGAACCGAACAACTGGCCTGCTTCTGCGGCCTGGCGAACCAGAACCACTTTGGCATCGCCAATGTGTTTTGCCACTTTTTCGGCTTCGGCCTTTTTCTCGGCGTTGGCTTTTTGCAGGTGGGTTTTTTGCGCCTCGTAATAGGCGATGTTTTCCTTGGTTGCGCGAAGGGCTTTTGCCTGCGGCAGCAGGTAATTGCGGGCAAATCCCGGCTTCACGGTGACGACGTCGCCCATGGCTCCCAGATTTTCAACGCGTTCCAACAAAATGACTTGTGTCGACATTGTTTGATCCTTTCTTTTTTCCCGATGGCCTAGCGGCTCTCGGTTTCATTGCGGACATAGGGCATCAGGGCCATATACCGCGCGCGCTTGATGGCTTGTGCCAGTTTGCGCTGTTTTTTCTGGGAAACGGCGGTGATACGCGAAGGCATCATCTTGCCGCGCTCGGAAACGAAACGGCCCAGAAGGTTGACGTCTTTCCAATCGATCGTCGGCGCATTCGGGCCGGTGAACGGACAGGTCTTGCGGCGGCGGAAGAAAGCCTTCTTGCCGCCAGAGGGTGCGCCGCCTTCGCGGCCTTCGTTGCGATCGTTACGGTCGCTGCGTTGTTCGTGACGGTCGGACATTATGCGGCCTCCTTGGAATCATAACGGTTGTCATCATCGTTCGAATTCTTGTCGATGATTTTCGACGGGCCCTTGGACGGGGTTTCCAGTCTGATGGACATGTAACGCACGATTTCTTCGTTCAGGCGAAGCGTACGTTCCATTTCGATCATGGCCGGTGCGGCCACATCGGATTCGATCAGGACATAGTGTCCTTTTTTGTTTTTGTTGATTTTGTAGGCGAGCGTGCGAAGACCCCAGCTTTCGGTCTTCAGAACTTTGCCTTTTGCGTCCTTGATAATCTTTTCGCAAGATTCGGTGATCGCCTTTACTTGCGCATCGCCAAGATCCTGCCGTGCGATAAACACGGTTTCGTATATGGGCATGATGTTCTCCTCTCGGATATATGAGCCGGGCCAGCAATGCCATGGGTCCGGCGAGGTTTCGTATGGGGGGGTTATACCCAGAATGGGCCCCAAAGTGCAACAGGAAAAACCCCCGCCGGTATCCTGCCGGGCGGGGGTAAGAAATTCTTTTTATATCAGGTTGTTAAGTGTCTATCCGGTGTTTAGCTGTGCCGGATATGGATGTTCTGGTTACCGTTGCGTTCCAGGAAATTGGCCATAAACATCGCCCAGGGGGTCTTGCATTGCCGGCGGCCCGCCTTGTTTTGGGCAGAGCGCAGGATCTTGCAAAGCTGTTCATAGCTGAGTTCCGGGTCACCGAAAGCGCGGCGGAATTCGGTCAGCGCATGGCTGCTGGCAAACTCCGCATAATCGGCATCCATCAGATGGCCGTCTTCGGCAATTTTATAGGCGTATCTTGTTTCTTCGAGTACCCGGTGGATCACTTTTTTGTTTTCGATAGAGCTCATGGTTTTACCTCACTGTTATGGGTTTGGCACAATCGCCGATGAGTTCCTCTACTTTCCCTTGCCGTATCTGCGGGTTTGTCCCGCTTTTTTAAAAGATAATCTCTTCTACCCTCGAATCCCTCGTTTTGAAGTTTGTTGTTCGTTTCAGACGGGAATAGGGCAAACGATGGCCCTTTTCATGACACCGGAACTTTTCTGTCCCCAAACCCCGAATCTGAATCGATATTGTATTTATATATCAAAAAGGACAAATCCGACAGAATTTTCTTTTGCGCGGGGCAATATCAGAGGCTGTTTATATACCATCCCGATCTGTCATTGCGCCTTGACGAAAGGGTCACGGCTTTGCATTGTTTGGCTACTTTCATAAAACAAAACATAAGGGTTTGAGAAATCATGAGCCGCGCTTTTATTTTTCCCGGACAGGGATCGCAATTCGTCGGTATGGGAAAAGATCTGGCAGAATCGTTTGTGGAGGCACGGGAGGTTTTTCAGGAAGTCGATGACGCGTTATCGCAAAAGTTATCCACAATCATGTTCGAGGGGTCGGATACAGATCTCAACCTTACCGAAAATACCCAACCTGCTCTGATGGCCATGTCGCTGGCGGTGGCAAAAATTTTGCGCAAACAGGGCGGGATCAAATTCGAAAATGTCTGTTCTTTTATGGCGGGTCATTCGCTGGGCGAATATTCGGCACTGACCTGCGCGGGTGCGCTGGAACTGGCGACCACGGCAAAACTTTTGAAAAAGCGCGGCAAGGCGATGCAAAAGGCGGTGCCCGTTGGCGTTGGCGCGATGGCGGCCATTCTGGGCCTCGATCTTCCCGATGTGATGGAGGTCACGAAAAAAGCCACGTCGAACGGGAATAAGGAAATCGTCTGTCAGGCCGCGAATGACAATTCGCTGGGACAGGTGGTTGTCTCCGGCCATGCGGCGGCGGTGCAACTCGCCGTGGATTATGCAACGCAGGCCGGCGCGAAGAAAGCCGTGATGCTGCCTGTCTCCGCGCCGTTCCACTGTTCGTTGATGGCCCCTGCGGCGCAGGAAATGGCCTATGCGCTCGCCGATACCAACATCCGCCCGCCCTTTGTCCCCGTTGTCTCCAATGTCACGGCCAAGGGTGTGACCGAACCTGCCGACATTCGGCGTTTATTGGTGGATCAAATCACGGGCATGGTGCGCTGGCGTGAATCCGTACAATGGATGAAAGAACAGGGCGTCACCGAAATGGTTGAACTCGGCGCAGGAAAAGTTCTCTCCGGCCTCGTCAAACGCATTGATAAAGAGATTGCCTGCGATAGCGTTGGCACGCCCGAAGGAATCGAAGCACTCATCACAAAATTACAAGCATAGTAAGGAATTCAGATGTTCTCATTGAAAGGAAAAACGGCACTGGTCACGGGCGCGACGGGCGGCATCGGCGGCGCGATTGCGAAAGCCGTGCACGCACAAGGGGCGACCGTCGGCATATCGGGCCGGAACGAAGCCAAACTCAACGAGCTTGCCGCTGAATTGAAAGACCGCGTGTTTGTTCTTCCGGCTGATCTGTCTTCGGGTGAGGGCGTTGATAACTTGATCAAATCTGCCGAAGAAAAAATGGGACAGGTGGATATTCTGGTGAACAATGCGGGCCTGACGCGTGATGGTCTTTCCATGCGCATGAAGGATGAGGACTGGCAACAGGTGATCGATGTCAACATGACGGCAACATTCAAACTCGCGCAAGCCTGCCAGCGCGGGATGATGAAACGCCGCTTCGGCCGCATTATCAATATCGCAAGCGTCGTTGGTGTTACTGGCAACCCCGGTCAATGCAACTATGTGGCAAGTAAGGCCGGCATGATCGGCTGGTCCAAGGCCATGGCCGCCGAAATCGCGTCCCGCAACATTACGGTGAATTGCGTGGCACCGGGCTTTATTGCAACCGCAATGACCGAAGTGTTGACCGACGATCAAAAAGCCAAAATCAACGCGACCATTCCGGCGGGGAAAATGGGATCAAGCGAAGACATCGCGGCGGCGGTTGCGTACCTTGCGTCCGATGAAGCGGGCTATGTCACCGGTTCTACCATCCACGTCAATGGCGGCATGGCGATGATTTAAGAAGCCCTTTAAAAAGTATCTATGTGTAACCCCGAACCAGAAAGTTTTTACAATGCCTATACGATTGAATCCCCCGGAACGCCTCTCGCTTGCCGACCATTTTGATAAAGAAGCAACGGCACTTCAAAAAGAACATAAAGCCTTGGCGGCGCATGGCCGTCTTGCAATAGCGATGGGTTATAATTTTGAAGGTCGGGAAGATACGCTGTCTCTTCTAAGGCAGGTGGATATGATGGCGCAGGGTTGGACAACACAAGTGTCTGATGGCGTGATCCAAGATAAGCCAGATCAGAAATTCGTGGGAGACGCGATCCGCCGTGTAGCAGAAGAAAATGGCATATCCTCCTCATTGCTTGTAAGTGCGAAAGCGCAAGAAGGGCCTTCCATTTAAAATACAATCCTCTTGCTTTCCATGCGTCCTTCGTTCAAAGAAGGGCGCATGGATGATTTCGACCTCATCATTTTCGATTGTGACGGCACGTTGACCGATTCCGAACTGGTGAACAATCAGGCGTTGATCGATGTGCTGGCTGAATCTGGATTCACCGGTTACACGCTGGATCATGCCTTTAAACACTGGGTCGGCACAACGGTATCGAACACCATGCTTTCGGTGCAAATGGAAACGGGCCGAACCCCGCCCGCCGATATCGTCACGCGCTATGTTGCCCGTGTTGCCGAACTGCAAAAAACAAATCTGAAACCCATTACTGGCGCGGATGACTTAGTTGCGGCCGTCAAAGACAAATACAAAACCTGCGTGGCCTCAAACGGGGAACGCAGCAACGTCATCGCCTCGCTCGAACTGACCGGCTTGATGCCGTATTTTCACGAAGACCATGTGTTCACGAAAATTCAGGTCAAAAACCCCAAACCCTATCCCGATCTGTTCTTGTTCGCGGCGGCGCAGATGGGGGCCGATCCCGCCCGCTGTTTGGTGATCGAAGATTCTGCCGCCGGCGTGCGTGCCGGTGCCGCGGCGGGGATGACTGTGTGGGGTTTTACGGGTTCTTCGCATGATCCGCAAAAGCATGAAAAAACGCTCGCCGATGCCGGCGCAAACGCTGTTTTTTCCCGTCTTATCCACATGCAGGAACGCCTAATTCCTTGAATATGCTGGAAAAATAATATTCGTGGTGCTATGCGAAAGGAAAGGGCTTGCAAAGGCTCGTCCGATTGGTAAAGTCCCCAACGGTTTTTAACTTTAGATAAAGAAAAGGTAAGGGTTCGCCATGAGCGATATTGCAGACCGCGTAAAGAAAATTGTTGTCGAACACCTCGGTGTCGATGCCGCGAAAGTAACAGAAGGTTCCAGCTTTATTGATGATCTGGGCGCAGATTCCCTGGACACCGTTGAACTCGTGATGGCGTTCGAAGAAGAATTCAAGGTTGAAATTCCGGATGATGCCGCGGAAAAAATTCAGACCGTTGGCGATGCCGTGAACTTCATCAAGGCAAATTCCGGCGAGTAACACTCCCGATATACGATAATTTCATGACGGCGGCCGTGACACTTGGTATAGTGAGGCCGCCGTTTTTATTGATCTAAAAGAGGTATAAATCGCATGAGACGCGTTGTTGTGACAGGTATGGGCATGGTAACCCCGCTGGGTGTGGGCGTGAAACGCAACTGGGATTCCATCACGGCTGGCAAAAGCGGCCTTCGCAAAATCGATGAATTCGATTTAACCGATATGGCTTCGCATGTTGCCGGGATCGTTCCGAAAACAACGGATGAAAACCCCGCCGACGGGTCTTTCAACGTCAATCTCTTCGTTCCGGTCAAGGAACAAAAGAAAATCGATCAATTTATTTGCTACGGCATTGCGGCGGCGACCGAAGCCATCGAAGATTCCGGCTGGAAACCCGAAAGCGATGAAGAAAAAGAACGCACGGGCGTTTTGATCGGTTCTGGTATCGGCGGTCTTGGCACCATGTATGAATCCGCGATTACGTTGAAAGAACGCGGGGCTCGTCGTCTATCGCCGTTCTGCATTCCGGCGATGCTGATCAACCTTGCTTCCGGCCATGTTTCCATCAAATACGGTTTTAAAGGGCCCAACCATTCGGTGGTCACGGCCTGCGCCACCGGCACGCACGCCATTGGTGATTCCGCGCGTATTATCGCGCTGGGCGATGCGGATGTCATGGTGGCGGGCGGGGCCGAAGCTGCCGTGACGCCGCTGGGTGTTGGTGGGTTTGCTGCCGCGCGCGCGCTTTCCACCTCCTATAACGACAATCCCACGGCGGCGTCCCGTCCGTTCGATGAAGGGCGTGACGGATTCGTGATTGCCGAAGGCGCGGGTGTGGTCGTTCTGGAAGAATACGAACACGCCAAAAAACGCGGGGCGAAAATCTATGCCGAAGTGATCGGGTATGGCATGTCGGGCGATGCGTATCACATCACCGCCCCCGCCGAAAACGGCGATGGTGGTTTCCGCGCGATGAAGGCGGCGTTATCTTCGGCCAATATAAACCCAGAAGATGTCGGCTATATCAACGCACACGGCACCTCGACGCCCGTGGGTGACGGGATCGAATGTACGGCCGTCAAACGCCTGTTCGGTAATGCGCTGGATACGCTTTCCATGTCATCCACAAAATCCGCCATCGGCCACTTGCTGGGCGCTGCCGGTGCCGTGGAGGCGATCTATTCGGTGAAAGCGCTGGAAACCGGCCTCCTGCCGCCGACGCTCAATCTGGACAATGTTTCCGAACCGTGTCAGGGCATTGATCTCGTGCCGAAAAAGGCGAAGGAAAAGAAGATTTCCATCGCGCTTTCCAATTCGTTTGGTTTCGGCGGGACGAACGCCTCTGTGGTGATGAAAAAAGTCTGAAACTTTTTGGCGTAAAAAGACGTTTGCTTGTCTGCGGGCCTCCCGTATCATCGGACAAAACAACGAAGGCTTTCTTTTGAAAAAAATTCTTCTCGCACTGTTATCGCTGATTCTGCTCGTGGCCATGCTCGCGGCGGGCGGATTGTATTACGCCTTGCAATCGGCGGCGGCATCGGGGCCGCTGTCCGAAACCAAAATCGTTTTGATCGAACGGGGCAAGGGTGTTTCGGCGATTGCGCAAACATTAAAGGCCGAATCCGTCATTGCCTCGCCGCTTGTCTTCAAACTCAAAAGCCATCTTGATGGCGATACGCGGCCCTTGAAGGCGGGGGAATATGAATTTCCTTCGCAAATATCCATGAACGATGCGCTGGAAATGCTGCGCGCTGGGAAAGTCTATGACCGGAAGGTGACATTCCCGGAAGGGCAGACCTCGTGGCAAATGGTACAAACATTGAAAAACCTTACCGATCTGTCGGGCGATATTGCGGATGTTCCGGCGGATGGCACGTTGCTTCCCGAAACCTATCATTACATCAAGGATCAAGCCCGTGCCGCCATCATTGCCGACATGACAAAGGCGATGGATAGGGCGGTGGAGGAACTCTGGCCCACCCGTGCGGACGATCTGCCGTTTTCAACGAAGGAAGAAGCGATGACCCTTGCCTCCATCGTGGAAAAGGAAACAGGTGTGGCATCCGAACGTCCGCGCATTGCGGGGGTCTTTATCAACCGCCTGAAAAAAGGAATGCCCCTGCAAAGCGATCCCACCGTGATCTATGCGATGACAAAAGGGGAAGTCCAGACCGAAGGGCAGGGGCCGATCGGACGGCGTTTGCTGACGAAGGATTTATCGCAAGACTCCCCCTATAACACCTACCTGAATGTGGGCTTGCCGCCATCGCCGATCGCCAATCCTGGCCGTGCCTCTATCGCGGCCGTGCTGCAACCGGAGGTGAACGACTATCTCTATTTCGTGGCAGATGGCTCGGGCGGGCATGTCTTTTCAAAAACGCTTGCCGAACACAATTCGAATGTTGCGCGCTGGCGCAAAATCCGTAAAAGCCAATAACAGGTTTTAAGATTTCTTTTCGTCGTCTTCACGCGGCGCACGCGGTTTGGCTTCGGTCGTTCGGGCTCCGCCCGGCCCCGCCATTTGCGGCGCGCCCTGAATTTTGGGAACGGCGTTCATCTGGATTTGCCGTTGCAAGCTGGGCGCATATTTCAACGAATGGGGGTCAACCCCGCGC
>CAYRDI010000017.1:0-36666 GCA_964423095.1 uncultured Micavibrio sp. | reverse complement strand
GCGCGCTCGCGGGCGTTCGAATCCAGATGTGCCTTGCGCAGACGAAGGGATTTCGGGGTTACCTCGACCAGTTCGTCATCATTGATGTAGGACATCATTTCTTCCAACGACATTTTCTTGGGCGGTACCAGAACGACCGCTTCGTCGGCACCCGCGGCGCGGACGTTGGTCAGTTGTTTACCCTTCAGGACGTTGATCTCCAGATCGTTGTCGCGCGAATGTTCCCCCACCACCATGCCGGCGTAAACCTTGTCGCCGTGGCCGATAAACATCATGCCGCGGTCCTGAAGTTTCCAGATGGCATAGGCTACCGCATCACCCTTGTCTGTGGAAATCAACGCACCGTTGCGGCGGGCGGGGATATCCCCCTTGTACGGGCCATAGGAATGGAACAAACGGTTCATCAAACCCGTACCGCGCGTGTCGGTCAGGAATTGTGACTGGTACCCGATCAAACCGCGGGACGGCGCAATGAAGGTGATGCGGGTTTTCCCCGCACCCGACGGGCGCATGTCCTGCATTTCGGCTTTACGGATCGACATTTTTTCAACGACGGCACCCGAATATTCTTCATCCACATCGCAGATGACTTCTTCGTAGGGTTCCATCAATTGGCCGTTTTCGTCTTTTTTGAGCAAGACGCGCGGGCGGGATACGGAAAGTTCGAACCCTTCGCGGCGCATTGTTTCGATCAGAACGCCGAGCTGCAATTCCCCGCGTCCGGCCAGTTCAAAGGAATCGCGTCCAGCACTTTCGGTCACATTGATGGCGACGTTCGTTTCGGCTTCGGCCATCAAGCGTTCCCGGATCATGGTGGAGGTCAGCTTTTTGCCCTCCGTTCCGGCATAGGGGGAATCGTTGACCGTGATGGTCACGGCCATGGTGGGCGGATCGACGGGCGTTGTGTTGATTGGCTTGGCAACGGCGGGATCGCAAATCGTATCCGCCACAGATGTTTTGACCATTCCGGCCACAACGATAATATCGCCCGCAACCGCTTCTTCCACCGGAACGCGTTCAATGCCGCGATAGGAGAAAAGTTTTGTCAGGCGGAAATTTTCTACGAGCTTGCCATCAAGGTCGAGTGCCTTGACCGCCATATTGACCTTGGCCTTGCCCGAATAGACTTTGCCGGTCAGAACACGGCCCAGGAACGGATCGCTTGAAAGCAGCGTGGTCAGCATCGTAAACGGCGCATTGACATCGACCTTCGGGGCCGGCACATGTTCCATCACGAGGTCGAGCAGCGGGTGAAGGTTTTCGCGCGGTGCGTCCAGCGATGTTGCGCACCAGCCATCGCGTCCCGAAGCGTAAAGAACGGGGAAGTCGAGCTGCTGGTCGTTGGCATCCAAGGATACGAACAGGTCGAAAATTTCGTCCAGAACCTCATCGGGGCGCGCGTCGGATCTGTCCACCTTGTTGATCATCACGATCGGGCGGATGCCGAGCTTTAAGGCTTTGCCCAGCACGAATTTGGTTTGGGGCATCGGGCCCTCGGCGGCGTCCACCAGCAGCACGGCGCCATCCACCATGCCGAGAATCCGCTCCACTTCCCCGCCAAAGTCGGCGTGACCAGGGGTATCGACGATGTTAATGCGGTCGCCGTCCCAGTCGATGGCCGTGCATTTGGCCAGAATGGTGATCCCGCGCTCTTTTTCTAGGTCGTTGGAATCCATGACCCGCTCTTCCACCTGCTGGTTTTCGCGGAAAGAACCGGATTGTTTCAAGATGTTGTCGATCAGCGTCGTTTTCCCATGGTCAACGTGCGCGATGATCGCGATATTGCGGATTTTATTCGGGTCTGTAGCGGCCATAAGTGGATTTCCTTGTTTTTGTGGCCTTTCCCGTACCTGAAACGGACGGAAAAGGCTACAAAAATCGGATTTAAAACACTTATTTACCTGATTTTACAGCTTGTCTGCCCGAACGGGGCTTATTTGTCTTATTCGGGGCTGCCGTCAGTCGCATCCTTGTATTCGTCTTTCATGCGCTCCAGGGGCGTGCTGTCTTTAAGCTCGCGGGCGGCATCGTCAACGCCTTCGTCCAGCTTGCTAATCGCATCGCCAACATGTTCGCCCGGCGTGCGTCTATCCGGTGCATTCAGGACAAAAAAGGCCAGCATGGCAATAACCGCGACAGCCAAAATACCGATAATCATATTTGTGTTCTTGTTGCTCATAATCTTCTCTTAATGTCTATAATTGGAAGTAAATCTGGGGAACATACGATTGATGATTTAAAAAGTTCATTTTGTTATGCCATAAATTGCCGAGGTCCTGAGGCGTAGGTCTTAAGGTGCTAAAAACAGATATTTTTTTTGCTTTATCGTAAGATTCTTAAAAATCCACGCATTTTCCGTCTTTTTCCCAATCGCCGTACCGGACGGGGTCAGGGCCGTCGCGCCCGCCGATTTCCTTTGGTTTTTCAGGGGATTGGGGTGCCGGAGCCGGCGTTTTGGCAACGGGTGGATTTTTTTGTGTCTTTGGCTTTGTGGACATGGCAAAAACAATACTATGCCAGAGCAAAATGGAAAAGCCCTATGGAAACCCTAAAACCCTACCGCGCGCGGATTGATGAACTAGACGACCGGATTATCGACCTTCTGGCCGAACGCATGGACATCGTGCGCGAAGTCGGTATGGTCAAAGCCCGCGATCATATCAATACCGTCCAGCCGGACCGGGTGGTGGAGGTGCGGGAACGCAATGCCGAACGGGCGCTTAAAAAAGGTCTCAACCCCAATCTGGTGCGCAAAATCTATACCCTGATCATTGATGAAGCGCACGAGGTCGAACAGGGGATTGCCGCCAGATCATGACGGATACGATCATCCAACAAGACACAGATTCGTTTGAAGAAACGTCCAGCGACGGTCTGGCCGCCCGCATGGTCGCGCTGAATGTGCTTTCGCAAATTCTAGGCAGTAAAAAAATGCTCGATGCCGTGCTCGACCATGATGCGGCGTTCAAGGGTCTGCCGGTGCGCGACCGCGCCTTTGTGCGGATGATGGTGTCCACCGTTTTACGCCGGAAGGGCCAGATGGATGATCTGATCGCCCGCGCGATGGAACGGGGGGATACGCCGCGGCCCGAACAGCTCAAATGGATTCTCTATCTGGGTGTGGCGCAGCTGATGTTCATGGATGTGCCGTCCCATGCTGCGGTGGATACGTCGGTGGAGTTGACCTCACAAGCCGATATGGACGGGCGCAAGGGGTTTGTAAATGCGGTTTTACGCAAAATTTCTGCTTCGGGAAAAAAATGGATAGAAGATCAGGACGTCGCCGCGCTCAACCTTCCCGCGTGGCTCTATCAATCCTGGATCACATCCTATGGCGTGGTGCGGGCGAAGGATATCGCGCTGGCTTGTCTGGAGGAAGCGGCACTGGACATTACGCTCAAACACGCAAAAGACGCCGATTTCTGGGCGTCTTTGCTTGCTGCGGAAAAATTGCCTACGGACTCGCTTCGCCGGAAAAGTGGTGGCCATGTGGGCGATTTGCAAGGGTTCGACAAGGGCGAATGGTGGATACAGGATGCATCCTCCGCGCTGCCCGTTAAACTGCTCGGTGATGTTGGGGGTAAAACGGTGCTCGATCTTTGCGCCGCCCCCGGCGGAAAAACCATGCAGCTCGCGGCGGCGGGGGCACAGGTTCTTGCGCTGGACCGTTCGGCATCACGCATGACGCTGTTAAATGACAATCTCAAACGCGTGGGTTTGCAGGGCAAGGTTACAACGGTGATCGAAGACGGTGCCGGCTGGGCCCCCAAGCAGGCCTTCACCCATATCCTGATTGATGCGCCGTGCACGGCAACCGGAACGCTCCGCCGCCATCCCGACCTGATGCATTTGAAAAACGAAAAGGATCAGGCAGGTTTACAAAGCATACAAACACGTCTTCTTGAAAACGCCGCGCGGCTTTTGGCGGTTGGCGGCACGCTGGTTTATTGCACCTGTTCGCTGCAAACCGGCGAAGGGGAGCGGCAGATCGAACGCTTCTTGCTCGACCACCGGAATTTCACCCGCGTGCCTGTTTTGAAGGAAGAGATCGGCAACGTGGATGGCATCATCAACGGCGATGGCGATGTCCGCGTCTTCCCCTATGCCCTGAAAGAACAGGGCGGGATGGACGGGTTTTTCATATCACGATTGCAGCGTTTATCTTGAAAAATTATTAAAAAGATTCGCGGCAAATATTGCCCTGTGGATAAGGCACAGGTAAACTATTGATTCGAAGGTTCCTTTTTTACCCCCTCGCCAGCCCTAGATTATCCATATCATGACCCACAACGTCAGAATAGCACCCTCGATTCTATCCTCCGATTTTTCAAAACTCGGGGACGAAATCGCCGCCATCGATGCCGCTGGTGCGGATTATATCCATCTGGATGTCATGGATGGCCATTTTGTACCGAATATCACCTTTGGCCCGCCGGTGGTAAAGGCCGCGCGTCACGCGTCCAAAAAAATCTATGATTGTCATTTGATGATTTCCCCGTGCGATCCGTATTTAAAGGCCTTTGCCGATGCAGGTGCGGACATCATCACCATCCATCCGGAGGCCGGCGCGCACTGGCACAGATCGTTGCAAGCCATCCGCGCGATGGGCAAAAAGGCGGGGCTTGCCATCAATCCCGCCACGCCCACATCCGTGCTCGACCATGTGATGGATCTTGTCGATCTTATCCTCGTCATGACGGTCAACCCCGGCTTTGGCGGGCAGGCGTTTATTCCGCTGCTCGATAAAATTTCCGATGTCCGTGCGCGGATCGATGCAACCGGCCGCGCGATCGATCTGGAGGTCGATGGCGGGATCAATGTGCAAACGGCCAGGCAGGTGATTGCCGCCGGGGCCGATGTTCTGGTGGCGGGAACAGCGGTGTTTAAGGATGGGCCGTCCGGTTATGCGGCGAACATCAAGGCGTTGAGGGGATGATGCAAACGAACGGCGTGTTCAAAGCCTTGCATAAAACCTTCCGGCGCGGTGTGCACACCATCGCCTGTTCCAAAATTGTCGATCACTGGAAACTTGCGGGCACGATCCCCGAAAAACTCATTCTTTCGCCCGTTGATGTGTGGAAGGGCTCCGCGGAAAAGGCGCGCTGGCTCATCCATGGCGGGATTTTCACGCTGGAGGGCGACCAGCTCGAACTTCACAACGCCAACTGGAACCCCGATGGCGTGGATGATACATGGATCAAATACATCCACGGGTTTGAATGGATCCGCGATTTGAAAACGCTGGGCGGGGACAAGGGACGCATGGCCGCGCGTGCGATGCTGGAAAACTGGATGGAACAGCACCCCCATCCGGATGAAATCAATTGGCGTGCGGATATTCTGGGGCTTCGTTTGTCCAACTGGTTGTCGTCCTTTACGTTCTTTGGCGAAAGCGCGCTCCCCGAATTTCAGGAACAATTCTATATTTCCATCGCACGGCAGGTGCGGCACTTGTCCAAAACGGTGCCGGGGAATCTTCATGGCGTGCCGATGTTACAGGCGTTGAAGGGGCTGACCTATGCGGGGCTTGCGCTCGAAGGACGCGAACAGCTTCTGGAACAGGCACTTAATTTGCTGCACAAGGAAATCGGGCGGCAGGTTTTATCCGATGGTGGTCATGTATCCCGCTGTCCGCAACAACTTCTTGAAACGATCATGATCCTGATCGATATACGCGCGGCGTTGCGTCAGGGCGGGTATCCATGCCCGGAAAAAATCCAGCACGCGCTGGACCGTGCCGTGCCCGCGCTTCGTTTCTTCCGTCATGCGGATCGCGGCTTTGCCCTGTTCAACGGCACACAGGAAGGCAACGAAGAATTGTTGCGCCAAGTCAGCCTGCAATCCGGATCGCGCGCGCGCGCGCTCAACTCCCTGCCGCATTCTGGGTATGAACGCCTCACGTTGGGTCGCGGCCAGATCATCATGGATACGGGCAAACCGCCGAAATGGCCGCACGATATAACATCCCATGCGGGGCCGCTGGCGTTTGAAATGTCCTATGGCCGTGAACGCATCATCGTCAATTGCGGATCGCACCCCACCAATGCGGACTGGCAGGATGCGTTGCGTTTTACGGCCGCGCATTCCACGCTGACCATCGATGACCGCAACGCGTGCGAAATTCACAAGGATGGGTCGCTGTCCCGCAAACCCAAAAAAGTGTCCGTGGACCGTGATGACAAGATCGATATGGTTTTGGTGGATGCCAGCCACGATGGATATGTCCCGTTGAACGGGATTACGCACCGCCGCAGGCTTTATTATGCGGATTCGGGCAACGATCTGCGCGGGGAAGATACGCTGACCTGCACGACGGGCATGAACAAGGCGCACAATATCGCCGTGCGGTTCCATTTGCATCCGAAGGTCAATGTATCGTTGGTGAAGGATGGGGAAGAGGCCATTTTATCCCTGCCCGGAGGGACGGGGTGGAAATTCACGGCGTCTGGCGCGCCGCTCGCCATCGAAGAAAGCATCTATATGGGCGAAGGCATCCGCCCCCGTAAAACCAAACAGCTGGTAATCACATCGTTGATGGATATTGAAACGCTACAAATCAAATGGGCGTTGCAGCGGGAATTGCTTTAAAAAAATGGCGGCATATAGCCGCCATTTTCAAGTTTTATAATCTATCGCTTATTTCATGTCCGGTGCTGGTGTGGCAGCTTTTGAAGGAATAATCGCCGCAGACAGATCCGTCACAGAGACGTTACTGCCACCGATGACGGCAGGTGTTACACCGTTCCATTGCTGGGTAAACCAATAAGCCGGAGCGTTATCGTTCCCGATCACGCCGATCAGTAGTTTCTGTCCTTCTGCCGCTTTTTGCGTTGCGTACAATGTCCCATCTGCTTCTTTTTGCTGAGCGTATAGAGCTGCATCTGCTGTAGTGCGGACAGAGTTGGCCTCCCCCTCGGCTTTTGCCAAAGCACTGGCTGCTTCTGCTTTCGTTTTTTCAACTTCCTGACGGGCACGTTCGGCATCTGCCTTCATTTTTGTTGCGTTTGCGATGGCTTCTTTAAATACAGGATTGAACTCGAAGTTAGGCATGTTGATTGCGTTTACATGTATTTTCCAATTTCTATAAAGAAGGTCATCGGCGTTTGCTGTTGCACTTTTCATGATTTCATTCCGCGTAGATGGAACTTTGGTGGCTTCCGTTTGTCCAAAGCTCGCTTTTAGAGCTTGCAAAATTGTGTTTTGGACAATTGAATCAATGCTCGCATTCGTGGGTAATTTTTTTGCAATATCAACCAAACTTGCTTCAGGAATTTGATATTGATACGAAATGGTTGCATTTAGATCCTGTGAATCGCTTGTATAAATATTCACATTCTCCAATGTCACTTCGTTAACGCCGACAGGGATTTTTCGTACGGATTGAACAAAAGGTATTTTTGCATGGATACCAGGTTCTTTTACATCGGTTTTTGGTGATGAATTATCATTTATAACCGTGTCAGCATCCAGTTTAGAAAATGTGTAGACCAGTCCCCGTTCTGTTTCACCAACAGTATAATACCCGTCAAATACTGTAATGCCGGCTGCCAAAGCACCTGCTCCTGCCACCAAAGCAAATTTGCTTATGTAGCCGCCCCGGCGAGATGCGTCTCTATTTTGATCTTCTTCTTTAAATACGTTCATGGTTTTCTCCCTGTGTTTTTTATTTTTTTGCCGCAATTTTTTTACGTGCGGAATTGCACGCCCTGCTCGTTGCGGCGGCAGGCGTGATCTTGGTATGACAAGGACGTGACAAAACGTTCCTGCGACGCAAGAAGACGTAATTCTTTAGTTTTTTTGAGATGGTTTGTTAGAAATTATCCGCAGTTAATGCGCAATTTCATTTTGATACTCCCTGTAAAAAGTCTTTTTATATTTTGCAAAATTTATAGACGTCTTTCGGCAAGAAGTCAATAAAAACTTTCTTAACACCATTTAAAGTGCCGTATTTTCAATCTTACCATCGACAATATGGATGCGTTTGTCGCCTAGGGCCGCGAAAGATTCATCGTGCGTGACGGCGACGACGGCGCGGCCCTTTGTGTGCGCAATCTTGCGCAAAATTTCCTGCACCGTGGCCGAAGAGTGCGTATCGAGGTTTCCGGTTGGTTCGTCCGCCATGATGAGCGTGGGATCGTTGGCGAGCGCGCGGGCAATGGCCACACGCTGGCATTGTCCGCCCGACATTTGTTTAGGGAGTTTGTGCCTATGGTCTTTTAACCCCACGCTTTCGAGCAGATGCGCGGATTTTTCCTGTTGTTCGCGCACCGATAGTTTTCCAAGGCGTTGCATCGGCAGCATTACGTTTTCTTGCGCGGTAAATTCAGGAAGCAGAAAGTGGAATTGAAAAATAAACCCCAGCCGTTCGAGGCGGAAGGCGGCGAGCTTGTCTTCGTTTAGCGTCGTCGTTTCCACGCCCTGTAATGCGATAGTGCCGCTGGTCGGCCGGTCAAGAAGACCAAGGAGGTAGAGCAGGGAGGATTTCCCCGAACCGCTCGGCCCCGTAATCGCGGTGAAATGCCCTTCTTCGATATCGAGCGAGGCATCTTTGACAATCGTGACCTTTAACGCTTCGCTTTCCAGCGTACGGACAAGGTTGCGGGTTTTGAGCAAAATCTCCCCCATCATTGCCCCCCGCGCAGGATATCAACCGGCATCACGCGCGCGCCCTTTTTGGCCGGAAGGTAAGAAGCAATAACGGCAGCGCAAAAAGCAAAGGCACCAGCAATTAAAAACTGCGGAACGCTCCAGTCGATCGGCATATTAATTCGTGCGCTGGCACCCGGGGGTTTCAGAGTGATTTGTGAAAGCCCGAACATAAAAAGAGAACCGAGCGGCAACCCTGTCAAAACACCGGAAATACCAAGAATGCAACCTTGTATAATAAAGATCGATTTTATATCCGATGCGCGAAATCCCATGGACTTCAGGATGGCAATGTCCTTTTGCTTTTCCATGATGATGGTGAAGATAATGTTGTAAATCCCGAACGCGGCGACGAGCAAAACCGCACTGACCACCGAATACATGATCATGTTGCGGATGGCGAGGGTCGAGGTAATGTCTTGGGAGGATTCCTGCCATGATACGCTTTTGTATCCTGTATCGGCTTCTATTTTCCGCGCGAGTTCTTCCGCCTTTGAAAAATCATCTATTTTCACGATAATCGTGTTCGCGCGGTTGGTTTTTCCCATCATGGCCTGAACCGGCTTTATGTCCGAGAAAGCCTGTGATTCATCGTAATTGGAGCGGCCCGTGCTAAAAATCCCCACAATCTTAAAGGTTTTGATCTGACCCGTTGCCGTGGTTAATGTGATGTTGTCGTTCATTTTGAACATCAGTTTTTTAACAAGTTGTGCCCCGACAATAATTCCGTTCCGGTTTGAAACCAGATTGTCGATGCTTCCTTCAACCATTTTTTCGCCGATGGTGGTTAAATCGGCCATGTCTTCCGGCACCATGCCGTTCAGTGTGATGGAATAGTCCCGCCCCGCATACCGTAAAATGGCCTGTCCTGCCAAGGTTGCAGAGGCACGAACGCCCGGCATTTGTTTCAGGTTGCTGACAATTTTTTTATAGTTTCTTATTCCGCGGGTTTCGGGAAGAGGTTGCAGGGAGCGCAGTTCCGTAACCCATCCTTTGTCTTCGTAAATTTTTTGAACGGGTTGTTTTTTTGCTGCGCGATATTCATCCGATATTGTGATATGCGGCGAATTGTTGATAAGCCTGTTCATGAAATCGCGTTGAGAGCCCTGCATCATCGAAGATATTGCAAGAAAGAATGCGACGCCGATGATGATACCGAGCAGCGAGACAAGGCTTTGACGCTTGCGGGCAAGA
Organism: uncultured Micavibrio sp.; assembly: GCA_964423095.1. Taxonomy (GTDB): domain Bacteria; phylum Pseudomonadota; class Alphaproteobacteria; order Micavibrionales; family Micavibrionaceae; genus Micavibrio_A. Next base: position 26,826 of record CAYRDI010000017.1, on the reverse strand, counting down.
ATGTGTTTGGCGGCTATGGTAAAATAAAGTTTCATTTTCCCTGTGCCACGGACCATTTGACGGTCTTGGTTTTTATCTTTCCGCCTTCGGCCAGGGCGGCATCGTAAACGGCGGCGATATGGTCGTCTTTTCCAATGCCGCCGGTGATTTCGATCTCCCGCTGTGTTTTGATGCCGGTGATGACGCCGATGCTTTCCGCTTTGCCCTGTCCTATTTTTATGACCTGATTGTCTTTGACGGCTGCAGCGGGGACAAGAAGTGCCGCGTCTTTTTTATTCGTAAGGATATTTGTTTCCGCCGTCATACCGATCATCAGGGGCGTATCCTGCGGCATGGAAATACGCACACGATAGGATCTTGCCACGGAATCCCCTTTGGGCGTTATGGCGGAAACCTTCCCGTGGAAAATCTGTCCCGGAAACGCATCGGCCCCGATCACGACATCCTGCCCTGTTCTGATCAGGCTTATGTCCTCTTCATCCACTTCGGTTTCAATGCGGAGTTGATCCCCCGCATTCAACCAGAAGACAGGTGTGCCGAGCGCGATCGTTTCCCCAATTTCCCCGTCACGGCGGATGATGGTGCCGGATTCAGGGGCGGTGAGTTGCAGATAGCCAAGCTCCACTTTTCCGCGTTCCAGATTGGCATTCGCGGTTTTCATCGCCGTCCGGGCCTGATCCAGCGATTCCTTTGAAATGGCCCCTGATTTGGACAGCCGCTCGGCACGTGCCAGATCTTTTTGCGCCTGATCGTAGGCGGCCTGTAATTGATTGACGCTTTCCTTCGCATCTGCATTTTCCATGTCGGCCAGGATTTGCCCGGCTTCGACTTTCATGCCTTCATCGACGGATAAGGAGACAATTCGTGCGGGTGTTTTGGGGGAGATGGAAACCATCTTCACGGCTTCGACTGTTCCGGTGGCATAAACGGCCTGCACGGCGGGGGCGGTTTGCGCTGTGACCACCTCCACTGTTTTCCCCTTGGCCGGATTGAATACCCAGAAAAGGACGGCGGCGGTAACGATCAGTGCGATGGAAAGAAAGGCCTTCATGTTTTCAATGATCCAGTCCGAAATGATGGACAATCGTATCTGGTAGGGATTGTCCGGTTTGTTTTAAAAGGGCGGCGTTGATGGTGTCGGGTTTGTGCTCGGCCCCCTGAACCATCAAAATGGTATAATCCGCGCCTGCCTTTTCAAAAAGGCTTTTGCTGGTTTCCTGCGATACGAAATTCGTTCCGGCAATGCTTTTGGGTCCCGGGCCACCCTGCGGGGGATAGTTTTCATCATTCGTGCCGTGAATAGCCAGAAGATGTTTTCCGGCCGCGCCGGGGCAAGATGTATCGGTGACATTTAATGCGCCGGAAATCAACACGGCCGATTTGAAAAAATTCCGCTCGCACATCAAACGCGCGGACATCATTGCCCCATTGGAATGACCAGTGACAAAGATGTTTCTCATGTTGACACCGTTTTCGCGGGCGATCTGTTCGGTGGCACGGATAATATAATCCACATCATCGATCTTTTTACGCGCGGGCATGCCGCAGCAAGTTCCAGCGTTCCATGCACGGCGGCGTTCGGATAGTTTTTCGCTTGCTTGCGTACCGTTCAGGTAGAGGACGATGAAATGGTTTTTATCGGCGGCTTCGTCCAGACCGATATGGTTTTCAAACTGTGCGGCCCACCCCGTGCCGCCATGAAGGGCGACCACCATGCTGCGGCTGCCTGCGGGAGGGAGGTTTTTCGGGATGTGGATTTCGTAGTCGCGGCCTTCAAAACTTTGGCTGCTTTTGGTTTGTTCGCCGGCTTGGCGTTGTTCCATCCACTGGCGCAGACGGTTCCCGTTCTGCGCCGCCGCAAGAGAGGTCAGAAGAAAAAAAGAAAGCAACGAATATGTAAAAAATTGGAAAAGCCGCATCTATATCCTCTTTCTGTTTGCCCGTTTCATAGCAGCAAAAAGGCTGCTCGCCTATCTGCCTAGTGTTTTGTTCTTTCTTTGTTCTCAGTTTGGCAGTATCATGGGACAAACTTGATACGGACATCTGCGTTCAACCCTTCGCACCAGACAACCATAACTTCTTGAAACGATAGACATGGCAAAATCCACAAAAACCTATATGTGCCAATCCTGCGGTTCCGTGACCTCGAAATGGGGCGGGAAGTGCGAGGCGTGCGGCGAATGGAACACGATTGTGGAAGAAGCGGTGACGCAATCGGCGCCCAAGGGCTTGGGCACGGGCCGCAAGGGAAAGGCACTGGAGATTGTCGCGCTGAAAGGGGAGAGCAACCAGAATACACCGCGCCATGTGACGGGTATGGCGGAATTCGACCGCGTGACGGGCGGCGGGTTGGTGCCGGGCTCGGCCATATTGATTGGCGGAGATCCGGGCATCGGGAAATCGACGTTGCTCTTGCAGGTGGTGTGCAAGCTCGCAGCGTCATCTAAATCATGCCTTTACGTATCGGGCGAAGAGGCGGTGGATCAGGTGCGGCTGCGCGCCCGCCGTTTGGGGTTGGACAAGGCACCCGTCGCGCTGGCATCTGCCACATCGGTGCGGGACATTGTCGCTTCGATGGAAGATCCATCGAACCCCATCGATCTGATCGTCATCGATTCCATCCAAACCATGTATGTGGATACCGTTGATTCCGCGCCGGGTACAGTGACGCAGGTGCGCACCTGTACGCAGGAATTGATCCGCGTTGCCAAAAAACGCAACATCGTCATTCTTTTTGTGGGGCATGTAACGAAGGAAGGGCAGATCGCGGGCCCGCGTGTGCTGGAACACATGGTCGATGCCGTGCTTTATTTTGAAGGGGATCGCGGGCACCAGTTCCGCATTTTACGCACCGTGAAAAACCGTTTCGGGCCGACCGATGAAATCGGTGTTTTTGAAATGGCGAACGAAGGATTGGTGGAGGTACCCAACCCGTCCGCGCTTTTTCTGGCGCAGCGTCAGGATAATGTGGCGGGTTCCGCCGTCCTTGCTGGGCTTGAAGGCACGCGGCCCGTTCTGGTGGAGGTACAGGCTCTCGTGGCACCATCGCCGCTGGGTACACCGCGCCGCGCCGTCATCGGCTGGGATTCAAACCGTTTGGCGATGGTACTGGCGGTGTTGGAGGCACGCTGCGGCATCGTTTTGTCGGGCTCCGATATCTTTCTCAACATCGCGGGCGGCATCCGCATTTCCGAACCGGCCGCCGATCTGGCCGTGGCGGCGGCCCTTCTTTCCTCGCAATCCAACATTCCCGTGCCGGGCAATACGGTTTTTTTCGGGGAGGTCGGCCTTGCAGGTGAAATCCGCGCCGTTTCGCAGCCCGATGTGCGGTTGAAAGAAGCGGCCAAGCTCGGCTTCGATCGGGCCATGATTCCCGAACGCCCATCCAAAAAAGGTAAGGCTCCTGCGATTATCGATGGTTTGCGAGTGGAAGAGATCACGCATCTCGAAGATCTGGCGCGGCAATTTTCGGCCAAAACGCCCTATAAAACCTATGCCTGAAGGGCAGAGGATGTCCCGACCCCCAGAACCGGGAAAAACCCTATGATTTCCTTGCTTTTTCGGGGCCGCTTTCGTATGTATCTGACATGATCGTCGATGTCGTTGTTGCCCTGGTCGTTCTGGCCTCTGCCCTGATTTCCTTCATGCGCGGATTTATCCGCGAGGTTCTCACGATTGCGGGCGTTGTCGGCGGCGTTCTGACGGCTGTCCTGGTCGGCCCGTCCTTTGCGCCGCTGGTGCGGGGCTGGTTCGGGATCGAAGACGGCAAGGATGTCGAAAAGCTCTTTGATATTCTCCCGATGGACATCGTGGCCGACATCACCGCTTATGGCGTTATTTTCACCGCGGTCGTGATTGTCATTTCGGTTGTCAGCCATTTTGTGTCCGGGGCTGCCAAGGCGGTGGGGCTCGGCCCCGTGGACCGCACATTGGGCGTCGTTTTCGGTGTGGCACGGGCCTTGATTTTGTTGGGCCTGCTCTACCTTCCCTTTCACGTGATGATGCCAAAGGAAAGAAAACCCGCTTTCCTCGAAGACAGCCATACATTCTACGTGGTTGAAAAAATTTCCAACGTAATGGCAGGGTTCCTGCCTGAATCGGATGACGTGAAGAAGCAGGTCGATGAAACAACCGATGACCTGATCAAGAAGAAACTTGAAGAACAGGATTTGCTGGGAACAGGTAAAAAGAAACAGGAGGCCGATCCTCCCCCCGCCCCGGCCGGTGGTGAAGGGTACAAAGACGAAGAGCGTGAAAAGCTCGATAAATTGTTCGGCCAGCCAACCGTGAACGAATAAAATGAATAGAGAAGAGATCATGACCCGCCCGCTTCACCCGTTTGACGATGACAAACTTCATGAAGAGTGCGGTGTCTTCGGCATCTTCGGTCACCCCGAAGCAGCGGCGATGACGGCCCTGGGGTTGCACGCCCTTCAACACCGCGGGCAGGAAGCTGCCGGAATCGTGTCCTATGACGGTGCGGATTTTTTCGTTCATAAGGCAATGGGTCTTGTCGATTCCACGTTTTCAAAGGAAAAAGTGATCGGAAAACTCAAGGGCCATGCGGCCATCGGTCACAACCGTTATTCCACCACGGGGGAGGCCAGCCTTCGCAACGTGCAGCCGATCTATGCTGATCTTGCGCTTGGCGGGTTTGCGGTTGCCCATAACGGCAACCTGACCAACGCCGCAGAAATCCGCGAAGATCTCGTTGGCAAAGGGTCATTGTTCCAATCCACATCGGATACCGAAGTCATCGTGCATTTGATGGCCGTTTCAACGAAACCGGATGCCGTTGAAAAACTCAAAGACGCCATTCATGAAATCAAGGGCGGTTACTCGCTGGTCGCGGTCACCGAAGATATGCTGATTGGCGTTCGTGATTCTTTCGGTATTCGTCCACTGGTGCTGGGCAAGCTCGGCGGTTCCTATATCCTGGCGTCCGAAACCTGCGCTCTGGATATTATCGGTGCGGATTTCGTGCGGGATATAGAGGCTGGCGAAATGGTTATCATCGATGAAAAGGGATTGCGTTCTATCCATCCTTTTTCTTCCACATCAAAACGCTTTTGTATTTTCGAATATGTTTACTTCGCGCGGCCCGATTCTTTTATGGAGGGCCAATCGGTCTATGAAATGCGTAAAAACATCGGTGCCGTTCTGGCCACGGAATCCCCCGTGAAGGGCGGAGATGTCGTGGTGCCTGTGCCTGATTCCGGTGTACCCTCGGCGATCGGTTATTCCCAGGCATCCGGCATCCCTTTTGAACTCGGCATCATCCGCAACCATTATGTGGGCCGGACGTTTATCGAACCCACGGCGCAAATTCGCCACCTCGGGGTCAAACTCAAACACAATGCCAATAAGAAATATTTGAAGGATAAGGTCGTTGTTCTGGTTGATGATTCCATCGTGCGTGGAACCACCTCACGCAAAATTGTCGAAATGGTGAGGCAGGCGGGTGCCAAAGAAGTCCATATGCGTATTTCTTCGCCGCCCACGGCCCATAGCTGTTTTTACGGGATCGACACGCCGCGCACCGAAGAACTGGTGGCCCACACGCACAGCGTGGAGGATATTGCCAACATGATCGGTGTGGATTCGCTTTCCTACATTTCCGTCGATGGTCTTTATCAGGCGGTCGGGGAAAACAAACGCAACAACGCCACTCCGCAATATTGCGATGCGTGTTTTACGGGCGATTATCCGGTCGAACTGGTCGATAAAATCGCCGGATGTTCTTCGCCAAAGAAAAAAGCCTCTTCGGGTGCAAAGATGCTGGTGTCGATCGATGACTAAGGCGGCGTTGACTGGAAAGACAGCCATCATTACGGGCGCCTCGCGTGGGATCGGCGCATCCGTTGCCAAGCTGCTCGCAAAAGAAGGGGCGCATGTCATCCTGATCGGCCGCACGGTCGGCGGACTGGAAGCCGTCGATGATGAAATCAAGGCGTTCGGCGGCAAGGCAACCCTCATGCCGCTTGATTTGTTCAAACTCGATGATCTCGACAGGCTGGGGCCAACGCTTCACCAACACTTCCCGAAGATCGATATTTTTATCGGCAATGCCGCGATGTTGGGAACGCTAGGCCCGCTGGGTCATCTGAAACCACAGGAATGGCAACGGGTGATGGATTTGAACGTGACCGCGAATTTCCGTTTGATCCGTACACTGGACCCGCTTTTAAAAGCGTCCGAAGCGGGCCGCGTGGTGTTTGTTACTTCCGGCATCACGAATGATTTGAAGGCCTATTGGGGCGAATACGGCGTCTCCAAGGTCGCGCTGGAAGCGTTGGCAAAGATTTATGCCGCAGAATGCGCCAACACGAACGTGAAGGTCAACCTGCTCGATCCGGGGCGTGTCAGAACGGCGATGCGCGCGCAGGCCTATCCCGGCGAAGCCCCCGAAAGCCGCCCCCATCCGGACGATATTGCGCCGTACTTTTTAAAGCTGGTGGGTGATGATTGTGCAATCAGCGGGCAAACGCTGTCCGTACCTTCGGTGAAATAATCATCCCGCGCTCGCGGCGATTTCCTTTTTTTGCTGATCCGTCAGTCCTTCGGTATCGCCGATAAATTCCACGGTGCGTGTGGGATAGGGGATGGTGATGCCGTTTTCGTCCAGCTTTTCCTTGATGGCTTTGGTTATATCCCAACGCAAGGCCCAGTAATCGGACGTATTCGACCAGAACCGGACAATAAGGTTGATCGAAAAATCGGCCATCACATCGACCATGACTTGCGGTTTTTTATCTTCTGGTTCATGCGTGATCCGCTCATCGTTTTTCAGGACGGCATAGATCACCTCGAACGCTTTGTTTATGTCGTCTTTGTACGAAATTCCAACGCCGATGTCCTGACGGCGCATGGTGTTGCGGGAAAAATTGCGGATTTCATTGCCCCAGATTTTGGAATTGGGCGCGAACACATACACATTGTCCGCCATGGCAAGTTCTGTCCCAAACAGGCCTAGTGATTTGACTGTGCCGCCTTCGGCACCCCAGGTGATATAATCACCGACATTGAAGGGGCGCAGGATCAACAACATCACGCCGGCCGCGATGTTGGCCAGCGTTCCTTGCAGGGCGAGGCCGATCGCCAGACCCGCCGCACCCAGAACGGCGAGCAAGGAGGCCATGGGAATGCCGAACAATCCGATGACCGTAATAACGGAGATGAACAAAACGCTGTATTTGAAAAATGCACCGAGAAAGTTTTTGAGCGTATCGTCCAGACGGCGCATATTTTCAAATCGGCGGTTGACCCAATTGCCGATCAACCAGCCAATGATGATGATCACGACCGCCGCGACGAGGCGGAATCCCCAGTCGATGGATAAAGAAATCAGTTGTTCCTGATGCGCCGAAATCGTTTTGACCAGATCAACATCCTTGATCTTTTCAATGTCGGGAAGAATGTTGTCGGGGATGGTTTTTTCCGCGCCCATAATTATGTCTCGTCAAACGGGTTTCTGCTGGCTCTTATCAATAACCGCACCGGCACGCCTTTCAAATCGAAATCATTGCGCAGGGCGTTGACGATGTAACGCTTATACGTATCGGGCAGTTCCCCGGCCTGTGATACCCAAAGCGCGAAGGTCGGCGGGCGGATGTTGATCTGCGTCATGTATTTCAGACGGTTCGACCGCCCCGAAATCAAGGGCGCGGGGTTCTGGCTTTCACGGGCGGCGAGCCAGCGGTTCATTTTTGAGGTCGAAATCCGTTTCGTCCATGTGGCATAAGTGGCAAGGACCGCATCCATCAACGTATCCAGCCCGCGCTTGTTCAGTGCGGATATAGTGACGACAGGAAGGTCTTTGACCTGTGCCAGACCGGTATCGAGGCGGTAGTGTAATTCATCCAGCGTTTCTTTTTTATCTTTCACCGTGTCCCATTTGTTGAGCGCGATGATCAGAACCCGGCCTTCTTCCAGAACGTGGCTGGCGATTTGCTGGTCCTGTTTTTCAAACATGGTTCCCGGTTCGACCATCATGACGACGACCTGCGCCAGACGGATGGCGCGCATCGTATCTTCCACGGCCATCTTTTCGATTTTATCCTGAACCTTTGTTTTGCGGCGAAGCCCGGCCGTATCGACCAGCTTGATTTTCCGGCCGTTGTAATCCCAATCGATGGCGATGGCATCGCGCGTGATTCCGGCTTCAGGGCCTACCATCACGCGGTTTTCTTTGAGCAGCGCATTCACCAGTGTTGATTTTCCGGCGTTCGGGCGGCCGACGATCGCAATCTTCAAGGGTTTTTCATCTTCGGCATCGGGGACGAGCGCGGCAAAATCGAAACTTTCGTCTCCTTCCAGATCGTCGATACGGGCCATGTCGATGAATTCGTTTTCTTCCTCCTCCGCCACGGCGGCCTGTTCGGGCATGTGGGGCTTGAGCGCGAGGTAGAGATCATGGATGCCGTGGCCGTGGGCCGCTGAAATCGGGATTGGTTCACCAAAGCCCAGCGCGTAGGATTCCGCCATCCCGGCCATCGCGGCTTTTTCATTTTCACATTTGTTGACGGCGAGAATGACCGGCTTTTTTTGTTTGCGCAGCCATCCGGCGTAGTGTTGATCCACGGGGGTCAGGCCAATGCGCCCGTCGATGACAAAGATCACGGCGTTGGCACGGCTTAACGCTTCTTCGGTTTGTTTGCGCATCCGGCCTTCGATGCTCTGATCGGCGGCATCTTCCAGACCGGCCGTGTCCATGATTTTAACGGTGCGGTCATAAAAATAGGTTTCGGTTTCTCGCCAGTCGCGGGTGACGCCGGGCGTGTCATCGACAATCGCGAGCTGTTTGCCCGCAATGCAATTGAACAGTGTCGATTTACCCACATTCGGGCGGCCGAGGATGGCAATTGTAAACATGCGCTTACCCTTAACGGTTATGCGTCTGTTTTTCCAGCAAAAAAGGATAAATCCTAGCGGTAGGCCTGCAAGGTTCCGTCTTCGGTCAGCAGATACAGCGTTTTTCCGGCGATCACGGGGGCGATGCGGATGTCCCCGCCGTTGTCCCATTCGCGGATCAGCGTGCCTTTTTCCGGGTTGATTTCGGCGACACGGCCGTTGGAACCAAACGCCATCAAACGGTCTCCCGCCATAACGGGGCCGGTCCAGATGATGGGGCCTGTTTTGTCTTCTTTGTCTTTAAATCTTGCGAGTTGCGAAACCCACAACACGGTGCCCTTTGTTTTATCGAAGGAAACGACCTGCTGTTCGTTGGAAATGACATAGGCACGATTGCCGGAAATCCACGGGGTTTTTGCCCCCGAAATGTCTTTTTGCCAAAGGCGTGTGCCCGATACCATATCGATGGCCACCATCTTCCCGCCAAAAGAGATGGCATAGGCCACATTGTTGTTGATGACCGGAAGACCGCGTATATCCGATAACGCGGACAGGCCACCAAGGCGCAGCGCGCTGGAAAGGTTGTCCGACCATGCGACAGAACCGTTGCCGGCGCGCAGGGCGTAAATTTCCCCCGATGAGAAAACGGGAACGATCATATCGCCGCTGGCCGCGGGGCTGGCGGCTCCGATCAGGCCGGTATCGGAGGCTAGGCCGGAAAACTCCCACAAAACATGGCCATCGGCAGGTGCGAGCGCAAGAATGGAATTATTTAGCGTCGTCGCAAAAATACGGCCTCCTGAAACGGTCGGTGCAGCGCGGGACGGGGCCGTGAGTTTCGCCCGCCATTTGATTTCGCCTTTGACGGCATCGACGGCCAGAAGCTCGTCATATCCGTCGGTGACGTAAATCATGCCGGAATCATAGGCGATGCCGCCGCTGATGACAGGGTCTTCTTCATCGGGGTCGCGAACGTCGATTTGCCAGCGGCGTTTTCCGCTTTGCGTATCGAACGAAGACAGATGCGAATCCGTATCCAGTGTAAAAATGCTTTTTCCGGCAAGAACGGGTTGTGCCGTCAGGGGAAGGTTGCTGCGCGACCCTTCGCCGATGTCGGCACTCCAGATTTTTTTCAAGGCACCGGACGATAATGCAAGGTTTTGCATGTCGTGATCGGGTTCACCGCCGGCCTGCGGCCATTCGCTGTTTTCATGGACGTTGCCAACATCAAAACCGGCGTTCGTTCCGCTTTCATCCGGACGCAGGCCTTTTTCAAAGTCCAGAACCTCGACCCGTTTTCCGGGGAGCGGTGGTTTTTCCGGTTCCCCGAACCAACTGTCTCCGCAACCGGAAAGGCCTATGGCAAGCGTGGCGGCAAGAAGAATCGGAATCCGTTTCATCATAAAAACACCTGGTCCTATGGCTGTGGTTTGGTTGTTTTCCCGGCTTCGAAACCGTAGACATGTTGAAGGGCAGAGGCTTTTTCCTTTAAGGATGGCGATACATTCATATCGTTAAACCCTTTTAGAAACGTCAAAGCCTTTGCGTAGTCTTTCAGGCCGTCGCCGTATAGAAGCGCGGTTTCGATCCGGGCCTGCAAATGAAAGGCGGACTTTTCGTTCATCGCGATGGGTTCCATACGTGCGGCCAGCGTTTTTGCATCGGGCACATCGGTAACACCGGCCTGCTGCACGGCGCGCACGTAATAAATGTCCGCCAGATCTTTTAAATCCTGTTCTCCGCCCTCTTTGACGGCCTGATCATAAAGCGATGCCGCCTTGGTGAAATCTTTTTTGTCCGCGTATTTATTGGCGGCGTTGATCAGGGCCAGCGTCTTCAACCCGCCCTTGGCATTTTTGGCGGCGTTTTCCAGCGCGGCCGCGGAATCGGCATCTTCGTAGGCGGCAATCAGTTTTTCCGTGGCGGCCTGATGCTGGTGGGATACCCAGCTACGATAGGCGGTGGAAGCACCCGTGGCGATGACCAGCACAACGGCCGCGGCGAGCAGCGTAGGCCCGTAGCTTTTCCAGAGCTTTTCCAGCTTTTCCCGGTGGAGTGCTTCATCGACTTCCTGAAAAATATCTGACATGGCAAAACTGTTTTGTTCAAAAGGGTTAACAACTCCTTTTTCGTACAATATCCGCCACGGGCTGACAACTGCGGGATTGCATTGTTTTCCCATAATTTTAAAGTTCTTTTTGGGGGATGCCGCCCTTTGCTGTTATACTGAAGGGGTATGAGCGTATCGAACAAAACCGGTCTGGTGGGTTATTCCAGATACGAATTCGGCAAAATCTTTCAAGTCTACAGCCAGAACGTCTATGGCGGGCTGTTTCGCGACTTTTCCTTTTCGGAAATCGGTGGGCAGTATTTCATTTCCTTTGCCGAGGAGGCGGGGAAAGTCCCGCTGATCACGGTGGAAAAGCGTCGGCTGGGGCCGGATCGCTCCTTGTTCGTTGCGACAACGCCGGGGGCAAAAGGGGAGCCTGTTGAGATTGTGCGCAGCGAAAAGATCGAAAACTTTACCGAACGCCTCAAAGCCGAAATCGATGCCTTGCGCGAAGATTCGGCGCGTGCGAAATCCTTGCGGATCGTCTCTTAAACATTGACTTCACAGACATGACCGCCCATCTTTGGACGAATAAATTTTTTCAAGGAGGTCAGGAGCCATGGCGAAAATCAAGGTAGATAATCCGGTTGTGGACATCGATGGTGATGAAATGACGCGCATCATCTGGGCCATGATCAAGGAAAAACTGATCCTGCCCTATCTTGATGTTGATTTGAAATATTTTGACCTCGGTATCGAAAACCGCGATGCGACGGACGATCAGGTGACGATCGACGCCGCCAATGCCATCAAAAAATACCGTGTCGGGGTAAAATGCGCGACGATTACGCCGGATGCTGCGCGGGTGAAAGAATTCAATTTAAAGAAAATGTGGAAATCGCCCAATGGGACGATCCGGAACATTCTGGACGGCACCGTGTTCAGGGAACCGATCATCTGCAGCAACGTGCCGCGCTATGTGCCCGGCTGGAAAAAACCGATGGTTGTTGGCCGCCATGCGTTCGGCGATCAATACAAGGCGACCGATTTCAAAGTCCCTGGGCCGGGCAAACTGAAGATGGTCTATGAACCGGTGAACGGGGAAAAGAAAGAGATCGAAGTGTTCGATTTCAAAGGGCCCGGCGTCGCACTGGGCATGTATAACGTAGATGACTCCATCCGTGGCTTCGCACGTGCCTGTTTCAATTACGGACTGCAACGCAAATATCCCGTTTACATGTCCACGAAAAACACGATCCTCAAAGAATATGACGGACGGTTTATGGATATTTTCCTGGAGGTTTATAGTGCTGAATTCCGTACGCAGTTTGAGGCTGAAAATCTTTGGTATGAACACCGTCTGATCGATGACATGGTGGCTTTTGCCATCAAATCGAATGGCGGCTTTGTCTGGGCATGTAAAAACTATGATGGCGATGTGCAATCCGATGTGGTGGCGCAAGGGTATGGCTCGCTCGGCCTGATGACCTCCGTGCTCCTGACGCCGGACGGGCAGATCGTGGAGGCCGAAGCCGCCCATGGCACAGTCACGCGCCATTTCCGGGAACACCAGAAGGGCAACGAAACCTCTACCAACCCGATCGCCTCGATCTTCGCCTGGACGCAAGGGCTGAAATATCGTGGGCAGTTCGATGGCAACGAAGCCTTGATCGATTTTGCCACCGCGCTGGAAAAGACTTGCGTGGAAACGGTCGAATCGGGTCATATGACAAAAGACTTGGCCTTGCTGGTCGGGCCCGATCAGCCTTTCTTGACAACGGGCGCGTTTATGGACAAGGTCGCACAAAATCTCAAGCAGAAACTGGCTTAACATGACATATAAACCCGCCCAATTCCTTGCACTCCTCGCCGTCGGCTGTGTGGCGTTTTCCTCCTGGTCTTTTGCCGCACCGGCCTATCAAAAGGATTATGTGGGAGAGATGAAATTCTATCGTGCCAAATATGAAGACACGCTTGTCCATCTGGGGCGCAAATACGGTCTGGGGTTTGTGGAAATGCGCGCGGCAAACCCGACGCTGGACCCGTGGATACCGGGGGCCGGCGCGCGCGTGGTTTTGCCAACCCAGTCCTTGTTGCCCGATGCCACGCGCAAGGGGATCGTAATCAACCTGCCCGAAATGAAGCTCTATTATTACAAAGATGATGGGCTGGCACCGCAGGTGTTTTCAATCAGCCCCGGGCGTGAAGGGCTTTCAACGCCCATCGGACAGACGACGGTGCAGGGCAAGAAAAAAGATCCAACATGGACGCCAACACCGCGTATGATCAAGGAAGACCCTACCTTGAAACCGTTTTACCCGGCCGGCCCCGACAATCCTTTGGGGGGGTATGCCTTGTATCTGGGCTTTCCGGACATCCGTATCCACGGCACGAACAAACCCTATGCGATCGGCCGCCGTGCATCGTCGGGCTGTATTCGCATGTATCCCGAAGGGATTGAAAAACTTTTCCCCCAAGTACCGGTGGGGACAAGCGTCACCGTCGTGGATCAACCGGTGAAGGTTGGCTGGATTGGCGACAAAATGTATGTGGAAGTTTCGCCCACGCAAGAACAGTCTATCGCGGTCGAAGAATCCGGTGAATTGAAGACGTATGAAATCACGGCCACGGATATGAAGAGGATCAACATGAAGGCGGGGGAAGACGCCGAACGCATTGACTGGGAAGCCGTGCGCAACGCCGTTCACGAACACCGCGGTTACCCTGTGGCCGTTTTGGACCGCAAGGCGGCAAAGGGTGCGCATGTGGCCGATGAAACCGAAGCGGCCCTGGAAAAAGGCGCGGCCGAGGACAAGGTGATCGCCGATAAAAACAAAGCCGCCGCAAAAACGGCCGCCGAGGAAGCGAAGAAGCGTGATGTCTATCGTGCTGATCGTCATCAGGGAGAAGAAGAGGCCGCAAAGCCCGCGACGATGAAAAGAAGCGGTGCTTCACCAACCTTTAATCAGAAATTTTCTGAAGAAATAAAATGAACGGCCCCGCAACGGGGCCGTTTTTTATGCCCGGTTGATCAATGTGAAAGCAATGGCAAACAGGCCCGGGGCGTATAGCGGGCAAAGCAAAAGGGCATAACGCCAGTTCTGGCGGATGAAAATGGAAAAAAATCCCAGAACGATCGATCCCATCACGACGAACGATGTGTTGTAGGTCACAACATATCCGAACCCCTTGCCGTTGATTTCCGGCGGCATCCAGCCGAGGGCCTGCATGGTATGGAAGATGGCCGCGTATAAAAACAACCCTGCGGCCACCGCAATGAAAAGAATGCCAAACCGTGTCAGAAAGGTTTTTATATCCATGCGGCTATTATCCTGCGATTTTATAAAAAAGAAAAGACTGTCTGTGATTTACAGACAGTCTTCTTATTGTTTGGCAAAACGCCAAATCACTACTTCATCTGTTTGCTTTCGAAAACAGGCTCAGCGGATTTAACGGTTTCTTTTGCAGGCTCTGCGCCAACCGTACGCTCTTGAGCGTACGGAGCTTGCGTCAGGGTTTCATCGCCCGTGTCGGATGCGCCGTCAGAAGAGCAGGCGGCAACGCCCAAAACGGAACCCAGAACCAGTGCAGTCGTCAGAAGTTTTTTCATGTGTTTTTCCTCATTTGCTAGAAAACGCGGTTGACCAGAGTGGAAAGGGGTAATTTCTTCCCGCAATTGGTATTTCCATGACTTTATACAACACGAATTCAAGGGTTTAAACCCCCCATTTGATATTTTTCTCTGTTATTAAAGGACTTTTTGAAATGCGTCCGTCTGCCGGACGCTCAATTCTGGCCGTTTTTATGGACTTTGGCAAAATACAGGTCCACACCGCCGACAATCGTTTTGGCGATTTTCCGGCGGTATTCATCCGAAGACAGGGCCGCCACCTCGCTTGGATTGGACATAAAACCCATCTCAATGAGGACGGAGGGAATGTCCGGTGCTTTCAAAACGGCAAAGCCCGCAAAGCGGTGGGGTTTTTCCAGCATCCGCAGGCCGTTGCTCCCCGCCTGTTTGACGATGGTGTTTGCAAAATATTTCGATTGGTTCATCGTGTCGCGCATGGCCAGATCGATTAGGATGTTGGCAACCTGTTTGTCTTCATGGCTCAAATCAACGCCTGCGATCAGGTCTGCGCGGTTTTCGCGGGCGGCGAGCTTTGCCGTCTGGGCGTCCGAGGCTTTGTTGGACAGGGTGTAGATGGACGCCCCGCGAACATTCGGTTTGTCCACCGAATCGGCGTGGAGGGAGATGAAAAGATCGCCGCCTTTTTTGCGAGATATGGCGACACGGTCCTGCAGTTTTATGAACACGTCCGAAGAACGGGTTAACTGCACGCGATAGCGTCCTGTCGCCTCCAGCTGGCGTTTGACCTCTTTGGCCGCGGCCAGCGTGACATCCTTTTCGCGCTTGCCGCCGGGGCCGAGCGCGCCAGGGTCTTGTCCGCCATGGCCGGCATCGAGAATGATCATCGGTTTTTTGCCCGGGTTTTGCGATACGGGCGGTGGCGTATCTTCTTCTTTTTGCGTTGTGGGCTTGGCGGGCGGCGGCGGAAGTCCTGTGCTTGCGGTTGTTTGAGCGGCGGGGGCGGGGGATTGGCTGTTCAGGGAACCAAACATGCGCTCCTTGCTGAAATCATAGCCTGATGGGGCCTTGGCCAAATCGATTACGAGACGATCCGGAACGCTGGGGCCCGCCGGTAACATGAACGCACTTTTCAAGGTGGCGGCGGACTCAAGATCAACGACGATGCGGGATATGCCGGGTTGGAGCAGACCGTTGCGGATATTTCCCACCATGCTGCCTGCGGGCGGTTTGGACAAGGTCGTGTTCCAGGAAAAGCTCGGCAGGTCGATGACAAGCCGTGAGGGATTCTGCAAAAGGAAGCTGCGAAAATCCGTGCGTGCCGATAAATCAACGACCAGCCGCGTGCCTTCGGGGTGGACGCCGATGCGTACCGCGTTGACGGACAGGGACGGGTTTGCCTGTCCGGCGGCGGGGAAGGCCGCCAGACAACCAAGGACGAGAAGAAAAATTCGTAAAAAACGCACGTTTGAATTGATTCCGTAAACCTGAAAACAGAGTCAGGATACAGGGAACAAAGGGGTTTGCAATCCTCTAGGATCTAAATTCCATGACAGACCCGCATTTATACATTGTATCTTAACGATCATCTGTGTATTGTCTTTTTCAAGCGACCCGTCGCGGCCATGCAGTAGTTACTAATTATTTGATTTTAAAAGGTTTCGCTGGCTGTAACGGAATAAAGATAGGTCCTCCCGCCTGGCAAATGCGCCGGTGCGATACGCTGGTAAAGCGAAAGGGCCGACCGGTACATTTGGTTGGCCATTGCCGTTACCATGCTAGCTCTCCGGCATCCGTCCGGGATCAGGCCTGTCTTCCATGTCACAATTTATGGCGCTGTGCGCCTCTTCCTTCCTCGTCGCTTTGAAGGTCTTGGGCCGCACGCGCGTGGAGAATTACAATGCCTAAAACTATGCTGATCGATGCGACCCATTCGGAAGAAACACGGGTCGCCATCGTCGATGGCAACCGCCTTGTCGAATATGACTACGAAAGCAAGGTCAGAAAACAACTCAAAGGATCCATCTTTTTGGCCAAGGTGACGCGGGTCGAACCTTCGTTGCAGGCGGCTTTCGTCAATTTTGGCGGCAACCGCCACGGCTTTCTGCCCTTTTCGGAAATCCATCCTGACTACTTCCGTATTCCGGTCGCCGACCGCGAGGCGTTGATCGCCGCGCAGCAGGCGGAACTCGAAGAACATGACGCGGACATGGAGCAGGTCGAGGCCGAAATCGAACAAAAGGCTGCGGCTGTCGAAGCCGGGCTTGAAGGTGATGAGGCCGAAGAGGATGAGGAAGAAGACATCGAACCGATCGTCGAGGTCGGTGGTGAAGACCAGCCCTTGATCGAAGACGAGGCCGGCGAAGAGAATGCGCAAGACAATGAGGACGAAGAAGAGGCAAGGGAAGAAGCGTCCCGCCCGCCCGTGGCCATGACGGCGGCGAGTGAGGTCCTGCACGGCCCCTCCGTCGAAGACGAAGGAGAGCCCGAAGATTCGGAACATACATCTGTCGATGAAACGATGGATGTTTCCGAAGATTCCGATGATGCCGAAGAGGATGGTGAGAACGCCGAAACATCCGCCGCCGGTGAAGACGGCGAAAAGGAAAACCGTTTTGACAATCGTGGCAGAGGCCGTGGTCGTGGCCGAGGACGCGGACGTGGGCGTGGTGGTCGTGGCCGCCGCGATGGTGGTGGCCGTCATGGTGGGGATTCCCGCGATGTGGAAACGCTGGGCGGCGATGGGGCCGATGGCGACCGTCCGTTCCGTTTCAATCTGAAACGCCAGTACAAGATTCAAGAAGTCATCAAGCGCGGCCAGATCATGTTGATCCAGGTTTCGAAAGAAGAACGTGGAAACAAGGGCGCGGCGGTCACAACGTATCTGTCCCTGCCGGGCCGTTACTGCGTTCTGATGCCCAACTCCCCGCGCGGCGGCGGCGTATCGCGCAAGATTGCGTCCTTCAAAGACCGCAAGCGCATGAAGGAAATGCTGGATGACCTTTCGGTGCCGGACGGCATGTCCGTTATCCTGCGCACCGCCGGCGTGGCACGGACGAAGGTCGAAATCAAACGCGATCTGGATTATCTGACCCGTCTTTGGAACACAATCCGCGAACACACGCTGAAATCGACCGCGCCTTCGCTGATTTACGAAGAAGGAAACCTGATCAAACGGGCGATCCGCGATCTTTATTCCCGCGACATCGAAGACGTTCACGTCTCCGGCGATGACGGGTACAAGGCAGCAAAGGATTTCATGAAAATGCTGATGCCTTCGCATGCGAAGAAGGTTCAGGAATACAAGAATGACCGTGTGCCGATGTTCCACAAATTCGGCATTGAAAACCAGATTGCCGATATTGGCGAACCGGTGGTGACGTTGAAATCGGGCGGATACCTCGTGATCAACCCCACCGAAGCCCTTGTTTCCGTGGACGTGAACTCCGGCCGCGCGACAAAGGAACGCCACATCGAAGAAACCGCATTGAAAACCAACCTCGAGGCCGCCGACGAAGTGGCGCGTCAATTGCGCCTGCGCGATCTTGGCGGTCTGGTTGTGGTGGACTTCATCGATATGGAAGACCGCCGCAACAACCGCAAAGTCGAACAACGTCTGCGCGATGCGCTTTCGAACGACCGCGCCCGCATTCAGGTTGGCCGTATTTCCTCGTTCGGTTTGCTGGAACTTTCGCGTCAGCGTCTGAACCCCTCTCTGGCCGAAGCGCAACAGGAAGTTTGCCAGCATTGTATGGGTACGGGCCGTGTGAAAACGCTCGATTTCTCGGCGATTTCCATCATTCGTGCACTGGAAGCCGAAGGCGTCAAGAACAAGGGCAAGGATGATATTATCCTGACCATGTCCACGCCGGTTGCGCTTTATATTATGAATCACAAGCGCAAACTGCTGAACGATATCGAAATGCGTTACGGTTTTACGGTCAGTTTCGTAACGGATGATTCCTTGTCGTCCTCGCAATACAAACTGGAAACCACGGTCCGCACGGCCCCGAAAATTTCCGAAGGGATCGTTTCTGTGGCGATGTCCGATGACGATTTCGTGGAAGAAGAGATTGTTGAAGAAGAAAGCGGTGAAGATTCCGAATCCCGCGATACGGAAGAAGACGGTAATGCCAATATGAATGATCGCAACGGCCGTCGCCGCCGCGGCCGCCGCGGTGGACGCAATCGTCGTGGCCGGGATCGTGGCGACCGGGCCGACTTTTCCGATGAAGACAATCGCGGCAATGCCGTGGAAACGGATCAGGACGTGGATGACAATATTGGCAACCGCGCCGAATCCGATGATGGCGATGATGCAAACGATGATCGCGGCAATCGCGGTCCGCGGGAAGGTGGCGGCCGTGGCCGTCGTGGCGGGCGCAATCGTCGCGGGGGACGTGGTGGCGAACGCGGGCCACGCGAACAGCGTGAAAACAATGAATCCGCGCCCGTTCTGCGTGAAGACCACAAACCTTTTACCGATCCACAGGTTCATGCGGCTCCGCCGATCCAGATGGTATCTGCCCCGGCTTCCAATGATGTCGGGCTGGTTGCACAAAGACCGCCCCGTGATTATGAAACCGTGAACAAGGCACCGGAGAAAAAGAAAAAGGGCTGGTGGAACAAGCTGGTGGAATAGATCAAAAAAGCGGCCGAAAAAGGCCGCTTTTTCATTGGTTGCGGTGCACACCCACTGCATAAAATTGAAGATAAAATTTAAGACCTCTTAAACTCTTTCAATTAACATAAAAATTGAGATAGATACAAAACGGTTTTTAGGAAATTCGAGGGAGTGCCTTTTGACAGGTGCACCGAAAAGGGCGGATGAGGCCTTTTTCGGCGGTGGATTTCATCGTTTTGGCGTACGGGTTTCGATTGATTTGGTTCCCGTTCGTTTGCTTCCTCTGAAGGAGATTGCCCCCGCATGTTCTCCACTCTTCAGAGGGTACCCGGGCAAACGGGCGTTTTCGTCCCCTTGGCCACCGGAAAGAATTCCGGTGGCTTTTTTTTTCAAAGTTTTTGCTCGTGGGGGCGGGCATGCTACCGTATAAAGGATAGATAAATTTTTCATTCCAACCACGGATGTCCTTTATGCGCTTTTCTGTTTCCAAAATGCTTTTGTTGTCTTCGCTTTGTTTTGCCGTCTCCCTGCCGGTTTTTGCGCAGGAGAAGGCCAAAGAAGAACCCGCCAAAGGTGAAAAGGTTGAAAGCGTGGTCAAGGCGAAGAATGACCCCAAGGAGCCGACAGGACCGTTGAAGGAGTGGATCGATGCGGAAAACGCGCTGATCGACCCGCTGTCCGATAAGGACAAAGAATCGTTTTTTATTCTGCGGAACAAATATTCCGTGATCCGTGTGGTGAAGGTTGTAGAGGGCGATGTCGGCAACGCGGTCAAGGCCTGCGGCAAGGCCAATCCCGATATAAAGGAAAAAATGGACACGCGGTTCAAGGATTGGACATCCGCGGTCGATCCGATCATCGACACGGCCAAAAAGCAGTTGGAAAAAGATATCGATGCGCAGAAAATCGTGGATCCGAAGGCCGCGCGCAATGTCATGAAATTGAACGACAAAGCCTACGAAGACGGGCAAAAGAAAATTACGAAACAGCCGGTGACGTCTAAGGATGCCTGTGAAGGTTTGCTCAAAAGCATGGACCGTACTGAAGACAACATGATTACGTTACTCCGTGAAACGCTGCTTCCGGAAAGCACGATCCGCGCCAAGGTTGAAAGCGAAAAGGCAAAAATGCCGCCCGCCGATAAAAAAGACGACGGCGCGGAAAAAGATTCCAAAAAATAATAGGGACTAAGGCGTGTGAAGGGTGTTCATCTGGCGTATCATCAGCGCCAGCAGGATGAGCGCGCCAGCCTGGTGCAGGGCGGCGACGGGGATGGCGGCCTGCATGAGAACGGTGGTGATACCGAGCCCGACCTGTAAAAATACCATGCCCAAAAGCGCGAAGTTTTTCATCCGCCATCCAAAGGTGGCGATCGCCACAAACGCACAAATCGCAACCCAACGGTGGAAAAACTGGACGGCGGCGGGGTCGTGCGCGACGGAAAATGCCCCTGTGACTTCGGGCGGCACCCAGTACGCATTCATCATCGGCCATGTGTTGTAGACAAGGCCACCATCAAGACCGGCGGTAAAGGCCCCCCATGTGATGGTTGTGCCCATAAAGGCAAAGGCAATCCACCCATGGCGTTTTTGGCAGAACGTGCCGCCCGGATGTTTGATCGGCCCCAGCGAAAAGGCAAGCCAGAGCGTGTAGGAATAAATCAAAAGCGCCAGAAGAAGGTGCGCGGCCAGTCGGAAATGGGAGACATCGGGCCGGTCAATCAAACCGCTTTTGACCATAAACCAACCCATGAACCCTTGGGCGAAGCCAAGGCCGAGCAGGGCAAGGAATTTGCCCTTATATCCTTGCGGGATTTGTTTTTTGATCCAGAACCAGAAGAGCGGTGCCGCGTAGGCGATGCCGATCATCCGTCCCCACAGGCGATGCAGCCATTCCCAGAAAAAGATTTTCTTGAAATCGCCCAGTTCCATCCAGCTGTTCTTATGGATGAATTCCGGTGTTTGTTGATAAAGGTCAAAGACGCGCTGCCATTCCGCATGGGATAAGGGCGGCACCGCGCCGACCAGCGGTTTCCATTCGGCAATCGAAAGGCCGGATTCGGTCAAACGGGTGATGGCACCAATGACGGCCATGGCAAAGACCAGCCCGGCCGTGAAAAACAGCCATATCTGGAGCTTGCGGTTCGGTTGTTCGGTTGACAAACACATAGGGGATGAGATTTATAACGGCTTATGGACGAAAACAAGGCCGGGATACGGCATAAAACAGATGTGATCATTGTCGGCGCGGGGCCCGTGGGGCTTTTCGCGGTCTTCGAGCTGGGATTGCTCGATATGAAGGCGCATCTGGTCGATATTCTGGACAAGCCCGGCGGCCAGTGTGCGGAGCTTTACCCCGAAAAGCCGATTTACGATATTCCGGCCTGGCCCGTGATTACGGGACAGGATTTGACCAACCGTTTGATGGAACAGATTGCCCCGTTCAATCCTGTCTTCCATCTTGGTCAGATGGCCGAAAAACTCCAAAAACGGGATAATGGGCACTGGGAACTAACCACCAGCGAAGGCACCGTGATCGAAGCCCCCGTGGTTGTTATCGCGGCGGGTGGCGGTTCCTTTATGCCCAAAAAACCTTCATTGCCGGGGATCGAGGCGTATGAGGGCACGGGCGTTTTTTATGCCGTGCGTAAAATGGAACAATTCCGCGGTAAAAATATCCTGATTGCTGGCGGCGGAGATTCCGCGCTGGACTGGGCCCTCAACCTGCAACCGATCGCGCAAACGGTCACACTGGTTCATCGCCGGGATGATTTCCGCGCCGCGCCGGATTCGGTCAATAAAATGCGGGAACTGGTGGCATCTGGGAAAATGGGGTTACGGATTGCCGATCTCAAAGGGTTGGAAGGCGCGAACGGCCAGTTAAGCGGCGTGCAGGCGACCAGCAAGGCCGAAGGGGATTTTGTTATTCCGTGTGATACGTTGCTGGCCTTTTACGGGCTGACCATGAAGCTCGGGCCCATCGCGGATTTCGGACTCAACCTCCACGAAAACCTTATCCCCGTGGATACGGAAAAATTTGAAACCAAAACACCAACGATTTTTTCGATCGGTGACATCAACTGGTATCCTGGCAAACTGAAACTGATCCTGTCCGGCTTCCATGAGGCCGCTTTGATGGCGCAGCAGGCGTTTCGTTATGTTTATCCGGATAAAAAACTGAGGTTTCAATACACAACCTCTTCTTCTTCATTGCAGGAAAAACTTGGCGTGGGCGACAAAGCTGCCTAGAGTGGTGGCCGACCATGGCCTATTTCGACCTGACATCCGCAACATCCAATGCCTACCGCACGACATGGAATGAACGGCGGTATCTGATGCGTCTTGCCGCGTTGCCGGTGGCGCTCAAACTCTTTTTCTTTACGCTGGCGGTTTCCTATGCGCCAGGAGATGGGCAACATCTGCGTTTTGTCCTGATTATGGTGCCTGCTCTCCTGGCCGAAGGGTGGATGCTCTCCCATTATGTGCGGTTGATCGTGTTGGGGCATCGCTGGCCGTTCCGTCCGACGGGCGATATGCAGGCGGATTTTGCCGTTCTGGCTGTCCGCGCGCGCGGCATTCTATCGGGGATGATTTCCTTTACACTCATCAATATGACGCTCGGGCTTTTTGTGGCACTGGTGATGGCGTATCTTTTGCCCTATATGCCGGAATCGGAAGGTGCGGCCGCGAACGTTCCGGGCGGGGTCGCGTTTTTTTCGCTGGCACTTCTTGTTTTTATGTTTTGGGCATTCCGGTTGATCTGGCTCTATATCCCCTTTTCCCTCAACATGGATCCGCTTTCGTATCTTGATGCAATCCGCGGGATCGGAAGTTCTTTGCATCTGATCGGCATCTGGTTTTTGTGTTTTCTACCGTTCTTTTTGGGGCTGCAATTCATGGCGGGACTCATCGCGGGGCCCGTGGCGGCTTCGACGGATGGCGTGGCGGGATCGTTCCTTTTGGTGGTGTTCAAGGTGTTGTTCGATACGCTGAAAAACATTGTGGCCACGGCGGGGCTCACCTATGCCTTTATGCAACTCTACGAAAAAGACGGCCAATAGGGGTATGGAGTTTTGAAAATCATTGTTACCGACCAGGATGGAAAGATTCACGAACTCGAAGGCATTGATGGATGGCGTGTGATGGAAATCATCCGTGACTACGGCCTTCCGATCAAGGCGGAATGCGGCGGGTGTTGTTCCTGTGCCACTTGCCACGTCTATGTCGATGAAGCCTGGGTCGATAAACTCTACCCGCCACAGGAGGAGGAGCAGGATTTGCTCGATACCGCGCCGGATGTGCGCGATAATTCCCGTCTTTCGTGTCAGATTTTGATGTCCGAAGAGTTGGACGGGTTGAAGGTCACGCTCGCGCCGGGGTCGGAGCCTTAATCACTGCACCGTGACATCGAATGCGGAAAAGCGCGCATCGGATGGCGTGATGATCTTCTGATGGGCGACATAAACGGAATGCAGCTTGCCTTCGATTTCCTCGACCCAGAAATTCAAAAACCCTTTGAGCTGCGGGAAATGCGGGGCACGGTCGTAATCCTGCCAGATGAATTCCTGCAACAATTTCGGGTAATCGGGCAGGTGGTAAAAAATCTGCGCCGTCGTCAGGCGGTAATGATCGGTAAACTGCTTTTCAAAGTCTGCCATCCTTTTCAGGATAGCATAGTTTTGTTAATGGTTTGTTAAGAAATAAGCTAAGATCTTAGTGCCATTAAGCTGCCAATCTTCGGTTTTCCGTTTAGAGTTGGTGATGAGCTCAGGTTCCGCCCCCGCATTGCATATCCGTCAAAAAAGTAAGCCGTATATTTTTTTCCCATCTCAAGCTGAATGGTATGAGCTTCTACAGGATTTTCACCTGCCTTAAATTTTGTTATCTGTTTAAAATGTCCAATGTCTTGAGGTATTTCAGATAACTCAAAGGTTATGCGCTCTCCAAAATCCTTATCGTTTAGTTTTACTAAAGGGACGCCTTGTTCGTTTCTATCTGTTTCGCATCTGAAGAAAATCAAATCGATTCTATTGTCTGGCTTTACAAATGTTAGATAATTTATTCTGCTACTGGATTCTGTTGCCCGATGGTACAACGACCTTAAATTTTCAAAACGTGAATTTAAAACTTCATCCTGCCCTGTTTCATTCGACTTAAAATCGCGCGCAGCTTTGTTCAGGGCACTATATTCACTTGCACTCAAGCCATATGGTTCGAGTTCATAAGGACTTATCAAAAATCCAGTTCGCGCCATTCTAAGTGTCATCGGGCAGCTGGCTTTAAAATCACTAATATCTTGAATGAGTTGAGTGTGAAGGACATTAGACAGCCTATTGAATCTAGTAAGCCAAGATTGCGCACGGGAATCTACAAAACTTGTAATCATAGTACGCAAGTTACAAAGCTGTGTCGTTATGTCAATAAAATTGCGACCTTTAAAAACCTTGAAAATATACTTCGCCAACGGTATATCTCTGGCACTCCCTTGGGGGGAGTGCTAACACGCCTGTAAGCAGGGTGTTATTATTTGTTTAAAAACAAAGGTTTAGGAGAATAGAACCATGAAATTTCGTCCTTTGCATGACCGTGTTCTGCTGAAACGGGTGGAATCGACAAGCAAAACCGCCGGCGGGATCATCATCCCCGACACGGCCAAGGAAAAACCGATGGAAGCCGAAGTCATGGCTGTTGGCCCCGGTGCCTATAACGAAGACGGTGACGAACGTGTGAAGCTGGATGTTTCCGTCGGCGACCGCGTCCTGATTTCCAAATGGGCAGGCACGGAAATTACGATTGATGGTCAGGAACTGCTGATCGTCAAAGAATCCGACATCATGGGTATTCTTGATGGCGGTGCTGCTGCGAAAAAAGCGGCGTAGCGAATGCGAAGCCGTCCCGGCGCAGGCCGGGACCTCAACAACAATTTTAAATTTTTTTAAGGAGAAAACACATGGCTGCAAAATCAGTCTCTTTTGAACGCGAAGCCCGCGAAAAAGTATTGGAAGGCGTCAACATCGCCGCCGATGCGGTAAAAGTAACGCTCGGCCCCAAAGGCCGCAACGTCCTGATCCAGAAATCCTTTGGCGCACCGCGTTCCACCAAGGACGGCGTTTCCGTTGCCAAGGAAATCGAATTGAAGGACGCGCAGCGCAATCTCGGCGCACAGCTGATCCGCGAAGTGGCCTCCAAACAAAACGACCATTCCGGTGACGGTACGACGACCGCAACCGTTCTGGCACAATCCATCGTCAATCAGGGGAACAAGGTCATCACGGCCGGCGCGAACCCAATGGACGTCAAACGCGGTATCGACAAGGCCGTCTCCGCCGTCGTCGAAGAACTGAAAAAAATCGCAAAGCCGATCAAGGCAAACAATGAAATCGCCCAGATCGGGACGATCTCTGCCAACGGCGAAAAAGAAATCGGCGATTACATTGCGCAAGCGATGGAAAAAGTCGGCAAGGAAGGCGTGATTACGGTTGAAGAAGCCAAATCGCTCGACACCGAACTTGAAGTCGTCGAAGGGATGCAGTTTGACCGCGGTTATCTCTCCCCGTACTTCATTACAGATGCCGACAAGATGCAGGCTGTTCTGGAATCGCCGTACATCCTGCTGTTTGAAAAGAAACTTTCGAACCTGCAAGCGATGCTGCCGATTCTCGAAGCCGTTGTCCAGACAGGCAAGCCGCTCCTGATCGTGGCTGAGGATGTCGAAGGCGAGGCTCTGGCCACGCTGGTCGTAAACAAGCTGCGCGGTGGTTTGAAAATCGCGGCTGTTAAGGCTCCTGGCTTCGGTGATCGCCGCAAGGCGATGCTCGAGGACATCGCGATCCTGACGGGCGGCCAGATGGTCTCCGAAGACCTCGGTATCAAGCTCGAAAACGTGACGCTGGAGATGCTGGGCCGTGCGAAGAAAGTCGTGATCACGAAAGAGAACACGACCATCGTGGACGGTGCCGGTGAAAAAGGTGAGATCGATGCCCGCGTTGGCCAGATCAAAGCCCAGATTGAAGAAACCTCTTCCGATTACGACAAGGAAAAGCTGCAGGAACGTCTGGCAAAACTCGCCGGCGGCGTGGCGGTGCTGCGCGTTGGCGGTGCGACCGAAGTCGAAGTGAAAGAACGCAAAGACCGCGTTGATGACGCCATGCACGCGACCCGTGCGGCCGTCGAAGAAGGTGTTGTGGCCGGTGGCGGTTCCGCCCTGCTGTATGCCTCTAAAACCCTTGAGAAACTCAAGGGAGACAACGAAGACCAGCAATTCGGGATCGAAATCATCCGCAAAGCCTGTCAGGCTCCGGTGCGCCAGATTGCCGAAAACGCCGGCAAAGAAGGCTCGATCGTGGTTGGCAAGCTGACCGAAAAGGCCGATGCCGTTCAAGGCTATGATGCCCAGAACGACAACTACACCGATATGGTGAAGGCCGGTATCATCGACCCCGTAAAGGTTGTGCGCACGGCGTTGCAGGATGCGGCTTCTGTGGCTGGCCTCTTGTTGACGACCGAAGCCACCATCACCGATGCGCCGGATGATTCCAAAGGCGGCGCGGCTGCCGGCGGTATGCCCGGTGGTATGGGCGGCATGGGCGGTATGGATTTCTAAGGCCTGCCATCGTTCCGGCTGGAATGTGTTGCATCGCCGCTCGCGTATTCTTATACGCTTCGCGTCTTGCGCTTGTTCCAGCCAAAACGCTGTTTGGCCTCGCCAAAAAAA
>CAYRDI010000016.1:0-38757 GCA_964423095.1 uncultured Micavibrio sp. | reverse complement strand
ATGGCCGAAAAACACCGCCGTCTGGGATACAATAAAATGACAGCGCGGGATGATGCCAACATGGCCGATGCGCTGCACGCCCTGGCCCGCTTTGCCTTAACGGGCGAACCCGTACCGGAAACTTCAGAGTCTTTGGTGGCTCAATGGCGACCATGGGTGGAGGAAAAACTCGGCAAGGATGGCCTTGCTGCCCTCAAACCACTTTTAAACGATCAGAAGGCCTATGCCAAATCATCACGCGATATTCTGAACCGCCTGAACATGGACGGTGATGGCCAAGCCGACGATTACGGCGATAAAAACAACAACGATGAAAACCAGCAAAACGAGCAGGATACAAACGAAACCTCAGAGAACCAGCAGGATCAATCCCAATCCGGCGAACAACAACAGGATGCCGCCGAAGACAGTGATCTTTCGCAAAGTGCCGATGAAACCGACATCGGCGAAGATGGGGATCAGGAATTCGGCGAACCAACCGAGGGCGACAATCCCGCCGAAATGTCATCCCGCCGGAATGAAGGCGCGCTCGACCCACATGGCAATAAATACGTGATCTATACCACGCAATACGATGAAATCGTGAATGCCGAAGACCTTGCAGATCCCGGAGAGTTGACCCGGCTGCGCCATCTTTTGGATCAACAAATTCAACCCTATCAGGGAATCGCCAGCAAGCTCGCCAACCGCCTTCAACGCAAACTGATGGCCAAACAACAAAGATCATGGCTGTTCGATCAGGAAGAAGGTTATATCGATTCCTCCAAACTTTCGCGCATGGTGGCCAACCCGACCATTGCTTTGACCTTTAAAAAGGAACGGCAAACGGAATTCCGCGATACGATCGTCACCCTTTTGATCGACAATTCCGGTTCCATGCGCGGACGCCCCATCGCGATTGCCGCCATGTGTACGGATATTCTGGCCAAAACGCTGGAACGATGCGGCGTGAAGGTGGAAATCCTCGGATTTACCACACGCGCGTGGAAGGGTGGAAAATCCCGCGACCTCTGGATCACCAACGGACGCCCCGCGCATCCCGGAAGGCTCAACGACCTACGCCACATCGTCTATAAAAACGGTGATGCGCCCTTGCGCCGCGCGCATAAAAATTTTGGCCTGATGCTCAAAGAAGGCATTTTAAAAGAAAACATCGATGGTGAAGCGTTGGTCTGGGCGCACAACCGCCTCGCCCGCAGGCCCGAACAACGGAAAATCCTGATGGTTATTTCGGATGGCGCGCCGGTGGATGATTCCACTCTGTCCGTGAACCCCTCCAACATTCTTGAAAAAGACCTGCGCACCGTCATTCAATGGATCGAAGGATTAAAACAGGTGGAACTGGCCGCCATCGGGATCGGCCATGATGTCACCCGTTATTATTCCCGCGCCATGACGATTACGGATGCGGATGAACTGGCCTCCGCCCTCATCGAACGACTGGAAAAGCTCTTTGATCTGGACCAGAAAAAGGCTAGAAGAAGGGCATGATGACCAAAGAAAAACGTATTTATAAACCCAACAAGATTGCCGGATTTCCCGAATGGCTGCCTGAAGAGCGCCTGATTGAACAGAGATGGTTTGACCATATCCGCCGCGTGTTTGAATCCTACGGCTTTTGCAACATCGAAACGCCGAGCGTGGAAGAACTCGATGTCCTCACCGCCAAAGGCGAAGTGGACAAGGAAATCTACGTCATCGAACGCCTGCACAAGGATGAAAACGATAAAAAGGAGGCGCGCCTCGCCCTCCACTTCGACCAAACGGTGCCGATGGCGCGTTACGTGGCGATGAATTTCAACAATCTGGTCTTCCCGTTCAAACGGTTCCAGATGCAACGCGTCTGGCGCGGCGAACGCCCACAGATGGGCCGTATGCGCGAATTCTATCAATGCGATATCGACATCATCAATATCGACAACCTTCCCATTTCGTTCGACGCCGAAGTCGCGGCAGTGATGTATGAGGTACTGGAGGGATTGAATATCGGGAAAGTTCAATTAAGAATTAGCAATAGAAAAATTATCGCGGGCTTCCTTGATGAATGGGGCGTTCCTGATCCAACAGAATTATTACGAATTCTTGATAAAGCCGAAAAAGTTGGCGAGATGCAGACTTGGGTTGATCTTTCAAAATCTGCATCATTCAGTGGTCTAGGCGATTTTAATGTCCCCAAAATGCTACTGGGGCTATGGAATATAAAAGCCTCTACAAGCCATAATTTAATGGATCAACTTGAGAATCTTAGAATGCGTCCTATGGGTGAAAAACATCTTGAGGGGGTAAAGGAGCTTTGCACCGTACTTGATAACCTTGCCCACCTCCCCGAAGGTGCCGTCGTCGCCGACCTCTCCATCGTCCGCGGCCTCGATTACTATACAGGCACGGTCTATGAAACCCAATTGCTGGATGTGCCGGAATTTACCGGTTCCGTTTGTTCTGGCGGGCGGTATGATGATCTGGCCGGAAGCTATATCAACAAACATCTGCCCGGCGTCGGTATTTCCATCGGTTTTTCACGCCTGTTCGATGTGATCAAACAAAAACGGCCCGATCTTCTGGGTTTATCCGACCAATCGCCCAAATCCCCCGCCGATGTCATGATGACCGTGCCGGAAAATGAATCCGACCGACCGATCGCATACGAAGCCGCACGGACGCTTCGTAAAAACGGGGTGAAGGTGGAGATGTATCACGCGCCCAAAAAAATCGGCGACCAGATGAAATATGCCGCGAAGAAAAACCTGCCCTTCGTCTGGTTCGTGCGGGACGGCGCGCATGAGGTCAAGGACATGAAGGCGCAGACGCAAAGCGCGGCCGATCCCAAAACGTGGAGTGTGAAAAAATGATTCAATCCTGTCATCCTGCGCGACTTGTCCACCGTTGCCTTGGCGAAGGCGCAAGCCGGGGGATCTTATCTTTTTGGAATAGGCAAAGCTCCCTCCGCGTTGCGTTCGGGATGACGGCTCTTTTCCTTATCGTTGGCGGAACACCTATCCATGCCGCGGACGCACCAAAAGAGGACATCAAACAGGAACAGCCCGCCGCCAAAGCGGAAGAAGCACCGGCCAAAGCCGAACCCGCAAAAACGGAAGAAGCCGCGGCCCCCGCCGCCGAAAACCCGGGCCGTTATGCGGATGATTTTTGCGATTTTGAAATCACGTTTCCTGAGGCTCCGCAACTCGTTGAAAAATGCGTCCCCGGGGCTGAGTGTTATCAATTGCGCAGCTACACCATGGTGTTCGGCCTTCAAACCACCGTGGATGTCAGCGCGAACTGCACCCCCTCCACCCCCGAAAACTACAAACGCTATACCGAAGGCGTAATGAAGGCCGCGCTGGCCGGCATGGTCAGCAATCATGATTTGCGCGATTATGATGTGAACTTTTCCGAAGAAAAAGGATACCGCACCGGTGCCCTGACCGGCACGGGGTTAAAGGGCGCATCGGGCATGATCTATACGGGGCAATTGTGGGTGGGCCCCAATTCCGTTTTCACGGTTCAGGCAGAATTGATCGGCGACCAACAAAAGGTGGCGGATGAACAATTCACCGACATCCTGAAAAGCATCAAGTTCAAGGGCGGAAAGCAGGAGCCGAAAAAACCCAAACCCGCCACAAAATCCAAGGCGAAAAACCAGTAAGGTTTTTCAGGTCAGGCTTTGCACGCGTTTGACCATAGCAAAGAATCCGTTACGACGGTTCGGGGATAAATGCTGGTCCAACCCCAATTGCGTGAACGCACCGTCAATATCGATTTCGGCAATTTCCCTGGGGGTCTTGCCTTCGTACGAGGCCAGAACGATGTACACCATGCCCTTGGTGATTTTTCCATCGCTGTCGGCCTGAAACCGGTACCGCCCGTCCGCATCTTTTTGCGCGAACAGCCAGACTTTCGATACGCACCCTTTCACTTCGGTCGCTTCGGTTTTCAGCGCGTCGTCCATGGGGGCCAGATCGTTGCCCAGATCGATCAGATACTGGTATCGCCCCTCCCAGTCGTCAAACAGGGAGAAATTTTCGATCAGGTCATCCAGTGTGCGGCGCGGCATGATTTATGGAATTCAGAGAGCTTTAAGGGTTTCGGTGTTTTGATATAATATAATCGTATTGAATTCAAAGAGGGATTTTGTGCACCTCCCCCCTTGCGAAGGGTGGACTTGGTAGCTAGGTTGAATAGAGAGTGATTCATAATTCTTAAAAAGGGCCACAGGGAAGAAAACAGGCGGCAACCATGAGCAAAACGGAAAAGACGGACAGCAAAAATACCCTCTACTGCTCCTTCTGCGGCAAAAGCCAGCACGAAGTCCGCAAATTGATCGCCGGTCCGAATGTCTTTATCTGCAACGAATGCGTCGAACTCTGCATGGATATTATCCGTGAAGAGGACAAATCGCAGCTTGTCCGCTCCGGCGAAGGCGTCCCGACCCCATCCGAAATCAAGGCCGTTCTGGATGATTACGTCATCGGCCAGGAACAGGCAAAACGCGTTCTGTCCGTTGCCGTTCACAACCATTACAAACGTCTGGAAAACGGCGGGCACGGTTCCGGCGCGGATGTCGAACTCGCCAAATCCAACATCCTTCTGGTCGGCCCCACGGGTTCGGGGAAAACACTCCTTGCCCAGACGCTGGCCAAAATCATCGATGTGCCCTTTACCATGGCGGATGCCACAACGCTGACCGAAGCCGGTTATGTGGGTGAAGACGTTGAAAATATCGTGCTGAAACTGCTGCAGGCGTCCGATTACAACGTAGAACGCGCACAGCGCGGGATCGTTTACATCGACGAAATCGATAAAATTTCGCGCAAAGGGGACAATCCGTCCATCACCCGTGACGTATCGGGCGAAGGCGTGCAACAGGCCCTGTTGAAACTGATGGAAGGCACGGTGGCGAGCGTTCCCCCGCAAGGCGGCCGCAAACACCCCCAACAGGAATTTCTCCAAGTGGACACATCCAACATCCTCTTCATCTGCGGCGGTGCGTTTGCGGGTATTGAAAAAATTCTCGCCAACAAGGGTCGCGGCACGACCATCGGTTTTGGCGCGGATGTCAAAACGCCGGATGACAAGAAAACGGGCGAACTTTTGAAAAAGCTGGAACCCGAAGACTTGCTGAAATATGGCTTGATCCCCGAATTCGTGGGCCGTCTGCCCGTCTTCGCGACGCTGGAAGACCTTGATGAACCCGCGCTGATCTCCATCCTGACGGAACCCAAGAACGCGCTGGTCAAACAATACCAACGCCTGTTTGATATGGAAGGTAAAAAGCTTGAATTTACCGAAGACGCCCTTTCCGCGATTGCGAAGAAGGCGATCGAACGGAAAACCGGCGCACGCGGCCTTCGTTCCATCATGGAAAACCTGTTGATGGATACGATGTACGAACTCCCTGACAAGGAAGACGTTGAAAAAGTCATCGTGTCCAAGGAAACGGTCGATGACAACAAACAACCCGTTTATGTGGTCGGCGGCGAAGGCGGCAAGAAAAAGAAAAAAGAGCCCGAAGCGGTAGAAGCCTAAGAGCATCCAACGTGAATTATCAAAAAGGCGCGGTCATACGCGCCTTTTCTTCTTTGTCTTTCGTTAACGGCATATTATCCTTAAGTCAGTATTCTTGCCTGTGTAGCCGTTTGCTGGTTCTTTCATTTGAATAAAAAGACGTTGTCAGGAGATTTTCCCATGGGCGCACCGAAGCTAAAACCCGATCCTTCCAAAAAATACCGCCTGATCACGCGATCGGACATGGATGGTTTGGTCTGCGCCGTTCTCTTGAAAGAACTCAACATCATCGACGACATATCCTTTGCCCACCCGAAGGATATGCAGGACGGACTGGTCGATGTGGATGACGAAGTCATCACCACAAACCTTCCTTATGTCGAAGGGGTTTATATGGCCTTTGACCACCATGCCTCCGAAATGGAACGGGTGAAGGGATTACCGCCCAATCATATTATCGATGCGAAGGCCCCGTCGGCCGCGCGCGTGGTGTACGAATATTTTGGCGGGGCGGAGGCATTTCCCGACATATCCGAAGAAATGATCAAGGCCGTGGACAAGGCCGATTCCGCCGCCTTTTCCAAAGACGACATCATGGAGGCAAAAGGCTGGGAGCTTTTGAGCTTTATCATGGATGCGCGGACAGGGCTTGGCCGGTTCCGCGATTTCAATATTTCAAACTATCAATTGATGATGAAGCTGATCGACACCGTGCGCGAACATCATTCCATCACCGAAATCCTCGCGATGCCGGATGTCAAGGAACGCGTAGATATATATAACGACCACTTGTCCAAATTCAAAGAACAGATCGAACGTTGCGCCCGCGTGTATGAAAACCTTGTGGTGCTCGATCTGCGTAAGGAAGACACCATTTGGGCCGGAAACCGGTTTATGATCTACGCCCTCTTCCCCAAATGCAATATTTCGTGCCACGTCATGTGGGGGCGGAACAAACAGAACACGGTTCTGGCGATCGGCAAATCCATCCTGAACAAAACCAGCAAGACCAAGGTGGGTGATCTCTGCCTTTCCTATGGCGGAGGCGGACACGATGCGGCGGGAACATGCCAGATCGGCAACCTGAAATCGGACGACACCATTTCCGAAATCATCGGCAAGATTAATAAAGACGGCTGATCCCCCTATCCTTCAAGCCATAAATACCTATAGGCTGTGCATATGGCACAAACAATCACCATCCACTGGTTCCGGCAGGATTTGCGGCTGGCCGACAACCCTGCATTAACGGCGGCGGTGAAGGCCGGGACGGTTCTGCCCGTTTACGTTCTGGATGATGACAACGCGGGAAGCTGGAAAATGGGCGGAGCATCCCGCCTGTGGCTGCATCACTCGCTCAGCGCACTCAATAAATCGCTCGATGGAAAACTTGTGTTGCTCAAGGGCAATGCTGCCAAAGAAATTCCAAATCTCGCAAAAGATGCTGGCGCGAAAGGCGTTTACTGGAACCGCTGTTACGAACCATGGCGGATCAATCGCGACAAGAAGATCAAGGAAACACTCAAAGAGAACGACATCGACGCGCAGAGCTTTAACGGCTCCCTGCTCTGGGAACCGTGGGACGTGTTAAAGGACGACGGCACACCGTACAAAGTTTTCACACCGTTCTACCGAAAGGGATGCTTATCCAAAGCTCCGCCGCGCGAACCCTTGAAAAAGCCCGCGCTATCATTGGCCGCGCACAAAGGATTATCGCTGGATGATCTGCAACTCCTCCCCCATAAACCGGAACCGCGGTGGGACAGGGCGATGATGTTTTATTCCACAC
This sequence comes from uncultured Micavibrio sp., assembly GCA_964423095.1. Classification (GTDB taxonomy): domain Bacteria; phylum Pseudomonadota; class Alphaproteobacteria; order Micavibrionales; family Micavibrionaceae; genus Micavibrio_A. The sequence continues at coordinate 31,466 of CAYRDI010000016.1, read as the reverse complement.
CGGGGGAAGACGGCGCAAAAGACGCCCTGCATGGTTTTCTGGATGATGGCTTGAATAACTATAAGGATGGGCGGGATTATATGCATGGGAAACATTCCTCGCATTTGTCCCCTCATTTGCATTTTGGCGAAGTATCACCCAATCAGGTCTGGTACGCCGCAAAGCACAAGGGCGAAGCCGAAGGCTGGACCAAAGATTTGGATCATTTCGCATCCGAGCTTGGCTGGCGAGAATTTTCGCATTCGCTGCTCTATCATTTTCCCGATCTGCCAACAAAAAATCTTCAAACAAAATTTGATAAATTCCCGTGGGATAAAAGCGATCAAAACCTCGATGCGTGGCAACGCGGCCTGACGGGCTACCCGATTGTGGACGCCGCGATGCGTGAGCTTTGGATCACGGGCTATATGCACAACCGCGCACGGATGATTGTGGGGTCGTTTCTGGTCAAACATCTTCTGCTGGATTGGCGCGATGGCGAAAAATGGTTCTGGGACTGTTTGTTTGATGCGGACCTGCCCAACAATGCCGCGAGTTGGCAATGGATTGCGGGTTCGGGTGCCGATGCCGCCCCCTATTTCCGGATTTTCAACCCGGTGACGCAGGGCTCGAAATTCGATGCGGATGGATCTTACGTCCGCCGTTTTGTGCCGGAACTCAAAAACCTGCCCGATAAATACATACATGAGCCGTGGAAGGCACCGGATGAGATTTTAAAGAAAGCCGGCGTAACCCTCGGCGAACACTACCCCAAACCCATCGTTGACCACACAGCCGCACGGGAAAGGGCTCTGGACGCCTTTGCCAAGACGAAGTAGGCTTGTGGGCATGAAACTTCCGCCCCCTCTTCACAAAGGCGATACCATTGGCGTGATGGCGCCAAGTAGCCGGATTGCTCCCGCCGATCTTCAGGCCAGCACGGATTTTCTGACGGCCAAGGGCTATAACGTCTTTGTCCATCCCCAATGCTTTGAAACGCTGCACCAATCGGCGGGAAGTACGGACCAAAAAGTGTCTGCGCTTCATGATCTGGTCAAAGAACCGAACATCAGGGCCGTGTTCTTTGCCACGGGTGGCAACCGCGCGTTACATATCCTCGACCATCTTGATTACAAACTGATCAAAAAAAATCCGAAAATCTATATGGGGTTTTCGGACAACACGGCGATTTTGAGCGCGATTACGGCACGGTGCGACCTGATTACCTATCATGGCCCGACTTTTCGAAGATTGCCAAGCAATCCGCAGGTAGATTTCAACCTGCGTCTTCTTTCCGGTGAAGAAAAAACAATCCCGTTGAACGGCGCAAAAGTCATACGGGATGGCACCGCGACGGGGCCTTTGATCGGCGGCAACCTTGCTCTCTTCCGTTCGCTGATCGGCAGCAAAGACATGCCGGACGCCAAAGGCGCGATCCTATTCTTGGAAGATGTGGGCGAAGAGCTGAGCCGCATCGACCGCGATCTTTGCATGCTCCGCCGCGCGGGTGTCTTTGATAAACTTGGCGGGCTGGTGTTGGGACAGTTTTCAGACCTGAAAGATTCCGGCACACCTTTCGGCTTTTCGTTTGAAGAGATCATTACCGAACATACGGCCGATTTGAACATTCCGGTCATCATGGACGCCCCGTTCGGCCATGGGCAGGATCTGGTCACATTCCCTATCGGCGCGAAGGCCAAACTGGATGGAACGATGCTGATGTTAGTGTAGTGACAAACTCTGCCACGGGCTTTTGGGCAGAACGCGGCCGAACGTGGTTAATTCAAACAGAATCCGTTTGTGGTCTTCGGGGATCTCGCGGGCGGCTTTCAGACGGTCATGGATCATTTTGACGCGGCCTTCGCGGCCTTCTTCCATCGCCCGTTTCAGGATACTTTTCATCAAATCCTTTGATCGATCATCCATGCTTAATATTTTATTGAAAATTTCTTAACAAATCAAAAACACGTCCACGAAAGCCCCTTGTTTTCAGCCGATTCTGTGGTTATACGGGTGCCATGACTTTTGTGGTAACCGACGTCTGTATCGCCTGCAAATACACCGATTGCGTGGAAGTATGCCCCGTGGATTGCTTCTACGAAGGGGAAAACATGCTGGTCATTCATCCCGATGAGTGCATTGATTGCGGAGTGTGTGAGCCGGAATGCCCGATTGAAGCCATCATCCCCGATGTTGACCCGCGGGCGGAGAAGTTTTTGGACCTGAACCGCGAATACGCCACAAAATGGCCCGTAATTACAAAGGTTAAGCCGCCCCTGCCGGATGCCGAAGTCATGAAGGACAAGCCGGACAAAATGGCCCTGTTCAGCGAAAAACCCGGCGACGGCGATTAAAAAAACCAAGCATTTCTGCGGTTTTTAATAAAAAAGTTGAAAATTAACACTTTTTTAAGTATGATCCCTTTTATGGTTTAACGAACGGCGGACTGTGACCCATTTGGCCAGCTTTATGGTAAAGCTGCCTAAAACGGCCACGAACCTCTGAAAAACGTCTGTGAAAACAGAACGAAATCGTTTTCCCGACATGGACAAACCGGCGTTCGGAGCTATCTCCGAAACAAGGCTTTTTTGTCCCTAACAATAAAAAGAAAGGTTCCAGAACATGGCGACAGCAGATAACGACAATTTCAAAAAAGGCGATTACGTTGTTTACCCCGCACACGGTGTTGGCCTGATCGAAGGCATTGAAACCGCGAAAATCGGCGGCGTGGACGTGAAATTGTACGCTATCACGTTTGAAAAAGACCGCATGCGTTTGAAGATTCCTGTCTTCAAGGCAAAAACATCCGGTCTTCGCCGCCTGTGCACCACATCCCGCATGAAAGACGCGCTGAAAACGCTGCAGGGCCGTGCCCGCATCCGTCGCACCATGTGGTCCCGCCGCGCCGCCGAATACGAAATGAAGATCAACTCCGGTGACCCGATTGCGATTGCCGAAGTGCTGCGCGATTTGAAACGCAACACCGAAGAAGCCGAGCAATCCTATTCCGAGCGTCAGATTTACCAATCCGCACTGGAACGTCTGGCCCGTGAAGTTGCGGCAGTTGAAAAAATCACCGAAGACAAAGCGGTGGCCAAGCTGGAAAAACTGATGGGCGCCTCTGCGAAAAAAGCCGCCGAAGTGGCCGAACAGAAAAAGGCCGCATAACGAATTATCATTCCTAGGTATAAAACTAATCACAGGCGGGCACCCCCGCCTGTTTTTTTATAGGCGGGTTAAGGCAAGTTTGATCCCAAGGCCGATAAACAACGCCCCGCAAACCCGGTCGATCCATTTTGACAGCTTGAGGAACCCCGCCTTTATTTTTGGGGCCATCAGCACCGTGGCCACCAATGAAAACCAGATCATGGTCATCACGATACAGGTCAGACCGTAAACCGCCTTTTCGACAAAAAGCGCATCGGGCCGGATCACCTGTGTAAAGAGCGCCAGAAAGAAGAGCGTGGCTTTGGGATTAAAAAGATTGGTGATGAAGCCGCTGCGCAATGCTTGCAAAGGGGTTATCTGTTGCCGCATGACCGAAGACGTTGCGGCCCCTTCTTCACCATCCTCCGAAAAACCTTGCGAGCGAATGGCTTTTACCCCCACGTAGAAAAGATAGGCGGCCCCAACCCATTTTATGATCGTAAATAGCAGGATCGATTGGGAAATCACAAGCGCAAGACCGGCCAGACAGTACAGAACATGCACGGCGACACCCAGACCGAACCCGATCGCAGTAAAAATTCCGGCCTTGCGCGATCCCATCACGGAATTGCGAACAGCCATAACAAAATCCGGCCCCGGAGAGGCCAACGCTACGGTGAAGATCGCCAGCAACAAGAGCCAGTCTGTAAAAAATGTGTGCATGGATGATGAATATCACAGAAGGCATGACGAAGACATCTTCAAAACCGCCCCTTCTTCTGTCATCCCGACCGAGGCAGCGCCGAGTGGGGGGATCTTAGATAAAAAAGACAAAGAAAAGATCCCTCGACTTCGCTCGGGATGACGGTTTTGGTTAGGACGCTTCGTGTCTTACTTATCCACAGCTGTGTATATAAGTATGCACTTATGATTTTCAAAAGTTGCGACTCTCCATAAAATTATACTTATCTTGCGGGCTTCTTCACCCTGCCTCTAAACCCTGCCTCTAAAGCGTTCGCTGTCTTCCCACCTTATCAGACGAGATTTGCCCATGTGCACGACTTCGCCCGATATACGTTTCAAGGAACTCGGCTCCCCCCGGCGGGTGTGGGCGGTTTCCGCCATTCACGGCGAACTCGAAAAACTTTACGCCCTGCATGATGCCCTGCTCGAACGCTTGCAGGCGGGAGACCGGATTATTTATCTTGGCAACTATACCGGCTATGGCCGGAAATCCCGGGAAACGGTGGATGAACTGCTGACGTTCCGGCGTCTGGCACTGGCGCAACCCGGTATGATGCCATCCGACATCATTTACCTGCGCGGGCGACAGGAAGATATGTGGCAAAAGCTGCTCCAGATCCAGTTTGTCAACAAACCCGAAAATTCCCTCCAACTGATGCTCGATCAGGGTCTCGCAGCCACGCTGGAAAGTTATGGCATAGATGAATACGATGGTATTCGCGCCTGCAAGGAAGGTGTACTTGCCCTCACCCGCTGGACGGGAAAAATCCGCGCCGCGCTACGCGCAAATGCCGCCCACGAGATTTTCTACACCCATCACCGCCGCGCCGCCTATACCAGCGAAAACGGCACGCTCCGGCTGCTTTTCGTCAATGCGGGGCTGAACCCCACGTTGAAATTGGAAGATCAGGGGGAAAATTTCTGGGCCTCCGGCGAAGATTTTTACGGAATCACGGAAGCGTACAAACCCTTTGAAAAAATCATACGTGGGTATGACCCCCTGCATTCCGGCGTACGTTTGAATTGCGTGACCGCCTCGCTTGATGGCGGCAGCGGCTTTGGCGGAAATCTGGTCTGCGCGCAGATGGATTCCCGCGGTCAGGTGTTTGAACTTTTACAGGCCTGATCCGTTGGTTCCCTCAGGGACGACATTTCTTTGCACCCCTATCCAGTAAAAAGCCGACATGACCCAGCATCTATCGGTGTTTTTGTCACAATGAATTCACATTTGGCGCGCCTAAATAATGAAACAGGACTGATCCAATCCTATTACGCCACCGTATCAAGGTGGTACAAAGCGAAAAGGAAGACCCATCATGGCCCACATTGACGATCCACAAACCCAGAAAGCCAACCTGCAATACATACGCCAGTCGATGAACGAGCCGTTGCTGGAAAAAGAGCATGAGCTGGACCTCGCCCGCCGCTGGAGGGACCATGGGGATAAACAAGCCCTGCATGAACTGGTCCGGTCTTACACCCGTCTGGTTGTGTCCGGTGCGGCGAAGTTCCGGAATTACGGGTTGCCGATGGGTGATTTGATTCAGGAAGGCAATATCGGGCTAATGCAGGCTGCCAACCGTTTCGAACCGGAACGCGATGTCCGTTTTTCCACCTATGCCAACTGGTGGATACGGTCTGCGATACAGGATTATGTACTGCGCAACTGGTCGATCGTCCGCACCGGCACGACGGCCGCGCAAAAATCGCTGTTCTTCAACCTGCGACGTCTGCGCGCCAAAATCGAACGCGCAAACGGGGCCGAAGGTCTGGGTGACGAAGGGCGAACCAAAATTGCAAAAGAACTCAACGTCAACCTGCGCGATGTCGAAGAAATGGAAGGAAGGCTTTCGGGTGCGGACTCTTCGCTCAATGCCGTCATCCACGACGATGGTGAGGAAGAATGGCAGTCCTTTTTGAAAGATGACCGCCCCAACCCCGAAGACATTGTGATCGGCATGCGTGATGCGAAAACACGGTCAAAATGGCTGGAAGATGCGCTGGGTCACTTATCCGACCGTGAACAAAAAATCATTCGCGATCGTCATTTGAAATATGAAACGGTGACTTTGGAAGATCTGGGCAAGGAGCTTGGCGTATCCAAAGAACGGGTGCGGCAACTGGAAGCCCGCGCGATGGAAAAGCTAAAAGCCTCTATGGTCGAACGCGTTGCCAACCCCGAAGACCTTTTTACGAACGCGTAAAACCGGGTGGATCGGAATGTAAAAAAGCCCGCTGTGTTGCGGGCTTTTCGTTTATTGGGCGATTACTTTGTAAACCTGTCCCGGTACAAGGTTGCCGTTGCCGATGCCATTCAGCACGCGGAACCGCTCCTCCTTATAATCGGAAAAATCCATACGCGTGGCGGCGGACGCCACGCTCATGCCCGGACTGGCGGTAAAGGTGCGCACCTTCAACGGATGGATAGAGGCTTTTTCCTGTGCCGTCAGGGGACGGAAGCTATAGGTCGTGCGCTTTAATTCTTCCACCGTATCCGTACCGGCATTTTGCGGAATGGCCATTTGCATGCGGAAAAATTGTCCCGGTTTCCATTCCAGGGCGACAACACGGATGGTCACAGGCGTTCCGTTCGCCGTGCCGGCAAAAGCTGCGGTGGCCGCCCGCATGCCGTTGATCGTGACATTTTCCGCGCCCTGCGGTGCTTTGCCCTTCATCCAGTTGTCGGTCAGATATGATAATGGATCACGCCCCTGATCATCCCGTCCGGAATCCAGCAAAAACAGTGATCCGTTCGGATGCGCCGCGATCAATTCGGTTGGGTTGTTGGCCACTGTAAACCCGTTTGGCACATGGAACATGAAACCCATTTTGGTGTGATAGAAACTATCCCCGCGAATGAAGCCCTGCGCTTCGGAATCACCATAGGTTAAACCATTGATCATCGACAGATACACATCGCGGTTAACCACGCGCGGGCCGTTGCTGAACGCCACGGCTTCGGCATGAGCATGCTTCACGCGCTCCGCAGTGACCGGGTGCGTGGAAAAATAATTGGATCCTGCGCCCTCGCTTTTTCCGGAAATACGTTGATCGAGTTTGGTCTGGGCATCCAGACTGGCCAGAAAGCCCGCCATGGCATCGGGGTCATAACCCGCCTGCGCTAGATAACGAACGCCCAGCCCGTCGGCCTGGTCTTCTTGCGATCTGGAATAGGATTTGATGTAAAGATCGGAACCGACATTGGCGATTTGTCCCACCGCCCCGCTGCCCGTGACGGCTGAAAGTACGGCCGCCCCGAGCCCCGCCAGAACACCTTGCGACATTCTTGCCGCTGCATGGCGCGCGGTGATGTGGCCGATTTCGTGGGCGATGACCCCCGCCATTTCGGCCTCTGAATTGGCGAGTGCCAACAATCCGCGGGAAACATAAATATACCCGCCCGGAATGGCAAAGGCATTGACGATGGGGGAATCGATAACATGGAATTTATATTGGACATCGGTGCGTTCCGTGCCGCGCGCCACCTTCTGGCCGATCCGGTTGACATACTCGGCGATCGGGCCTTCCATGAAATCGCCGTAGGTTTCGCGGACCTTTTGGTGTTCGGATGCGCCGATAGAGGCTTCCTGCCCTTCGGGCATCAGGGCGGTAAATTGCCGCTCGCCCGTTGCCGGATTGACCGAACAGGAAACAAGCAACAACGCCGATAAAACAAACAGAGGTTTCCAAAAGCGGGCTTTCGCGTTAAAACCTTCGGTCATGCGGATATTCCTTCTTTCATTGGCCGTGTATCTTTTCATACCACAAGCGTGGGCCGGGTCAAACACCCCCGCGCCGGCGGAAACCCCGCCCGTCATCAAAGGCGACTTTTCCCGGATGGTCAAAACCGGTGCGGCGCGGGTGGAGGCCGTGATCGATGGGCAGACCGTGATGATGAATGATGGAAAGATCGTCCGCCTGCTGGGGATCGAATACCCCTTCACCGCCGGACAGGATGTTTCCGAACAAATGCTGGCGGGAAAAGACCAACTTGGAAAATGGCTGCGCAAGGGAACGGACGTCACCCTCTGGCAATCCCGCAACAACAAAACCGGACGCATCAACCGCATGGGGCAACTCCTCGCTCATCTGGAAACCAAAAAAGACAATCAATGGATCAACGGGTCCTTGATCGGCGCGGGACTTGTTTATGTGGAAACGGACTGGAACAACCCCGATCTGGCGGACCAGATGTACGCACTGGAAAGCAGGGCCCGCGAAAAACAATCGGGCGTCTGGAAAAAAGACAGTGCTGCCGGATTGCTCACGCCCGAAACGGCCATGGAAGGAAATGGGGCTTACCGCGTGGTCGAAGGCACCGTTCAACGCGCCGCCAGCAGCAAGAACAATCTTTACCTGAATTTCGGCCATGACATGAAAAGGGATTTCACGGTGCAGATTGCACCCTCCTTACGCAAGGAACTGTCCCGCCGCGGGGTTGATGCGCTCGCCCTTTCCGGAAAAAAAGTGCGTGTGCGCGGGTGGATCCGGGACTGGAACGGGCCGTTTATGGAGTTGGAAAGTGTTGAACGGCTGGAAATTTTGTCCACACAACCATCCACAGACTTATCTCCTCCCCCATCCACCGAAATATCCACGCCTACGCGCTGAACGCATACCGGCGCAGGCCGGTATCCAGGATCTGTGGATGCCAGCCTTCGCTGGCATGCTTTTTATCCTTTTAGAAAACTGGACTTTTGAACAGTTAATTTGTTAAGACTCCCCTATGCCACAAGGGTTTGACAAACGCATGACGCCACAAAACGATGGCACGTCACGGCGCGCCGCGCTGTTGGATTTGTTTGCCGATCTCAAACCCTATTCATCGGGTTTTTTGTCGCTGGATCACGGGCACCAGATGTATTGGGAACAATCGGGTAATCCCGATGGCGTTCCCGTTGTCATGATCCATGGCGGCCCCGGTGCGGGGACATCGCCCATCCATCGCCGTTTTTTTGATCCGGATTATTACCGGATCATTTTGTTCGACCAACGCGGTGCTGGACGTTCTTCCCCGTATGGTTCTATCGAGCACAACACGCGCGAAGCACTGGTGAATGATATGGAGATTTTGCGCGAACATCTGCGCATAGATCGCTGGCACCTGTTCGGCGGATCATGGGGCAGCACGCTCGCCCTGTCTTATGCGGCGGCACACCCCGAACGATGTCTGGGCATGGTTCTGCGCGGTATCTTCCTTTTGGAAAAAGAAGAGATTGATTGGTGGCTCTACGGCATCCGCGCCATCTTCCCCGAAGCGTGGGAACAGTTCGCGCATTTCATCCCTGAAAACGAGCGCGGCGATCTGCTCACCGCCTATCACAAACGACTGACGGGAACGGATGCGGCGACGGCCCAAAAAGCGGCCATCCACTGGGCGCTGTATGAAAGTGCATGTTCGTCCCTGATCCCCAATTACGAAACCATCACCACCGAAGAACAAAAGGCACAGGCACTCGCCCTCGCCCGCATGGAATGCCATTATTTTAAAACAGAATGTCTGCCCCCAGAACGCAGCCTGTTAAACGACATTGCAAAATTCCGGCATATTCCGTCCGTTATCATTCATGGCCGGTATGATGTTGTTTGCCCGCTTTCTACCGCCTACCGCCTGCATCAGGCATGGCCCGAAGCCGATTATATCGTGGTACCGGACGGCGGTCATTCGGCCCTCGATCCCGCCATCCGATCACGCTTGATCGCCGCCACGGAACATGCGAAAACTATTGCAAAATAACGTCGAAGGAGTTTTCTATGTCTTTGAAATTAAGAGCCTTATCCCTCACCAGAGCCATGTCACAGGGTCTGTATGGAAACATAGCGGGAATTGCTTTTCATGCGGCAACATCGCAGGAGATACTCATCGAATCCGTTCGCTTTGTTATCGAAGACATTGAAAGGTTTATTGACCAGTATGATGATGCGACAATCAGAGAAAGTTTTTATAGACCTTGGTACAATGAGCACTTAAGTGGTGCAGAAGGTGTTTTTTCAGACAACAAAGCGGAACAAAAAAAAGGATTGGGATTCTTTTTTAAAGAAAAACCCGAAGAAGAAACCTCCTATTGGAAAGAGGGTCTGATCGACGTTAATTCCGAGGAAGTTTACACCTCACCAGAAGATTATGAGACCGATAAAAACATCGCAAAACCATACAGAGATTTATGTTTTGTATTTCAAGGTAGCGGCAAATTGAACGATACAGAACTGTCAAGCGTCGAGCGCTGGGGCACCCTCAGCATTAATGGAAAAAAAGACAGGATAGGCCTGACTGTTCGTTACGTCTTCCAGTAATATTGAAGAAATGGAGAAAAAACATGCCCTTTAAAACCCTTCAGGATTTCGATCTCAAAGGAAAACGCGTTCTGGTACGTGCAGATTTGAACGTCCCCGCCAAGGATGGCAAAGTCACGGACACCACGCGGATCGACCGTTTGAAACCGACCATCGATTATCTGACCTCCAAGGGCGCAAAAACCGTTCTCCTTTCCCACTTCGGCCGTCCGAAAGGCGGGTTTGAAGCTGAATTTTCACAAGAATTCCTTGCCCCCGTCTGCGCCAAAAGCTGGGGCCAAAACGTGGCCTTCGCCAAGGATTGCATCGGCGATGATGCGACCAAGGCCGTGGCAAGCCTTAAAGACGGCGATATTGTCCTTCTTGAAAACCTGCGTTTCCACAAGGGCGAAGAAAAGAACGATCCCGCCTTTATCGCGGAACTCGCCAAACTCGGGGACATCTATGTCAACGATGCGTTTTCTGCCGCGCACCGCGCCCATGCCTCTACCGAAGGGCTTGCCCACCGGATGCCTACCGCCGCTGGCTTTTTGATGGAAGCGGAATTGAACGCGCTGAACGATGCGCTGGAAACGCCGAAAAAGCCGGTCATCGCCATCGTCGGCGGATCGAAGATTTCGACAAAACTTTCCGTTCTCAACAACCTTGTGAAAAAGGTGGATTACCTGTTCCTTGGCGGCGGGATGGCCAACACGTTCCTCGTGGCCCAAGGGATCGAGGTCGGAAAATCCTTGTGCGAGCGCGATATGGTGGACGAAGCCAAAAAAATCATGGCGACGGCGGAAAAGGCCGGGTGTGAAATCCTTTTGCCCGTGGATCGCGTCTGCGTCACAACCTTCGGCGAAAACGCGCCTTTTGACATCCGCATGACCGAAGATATGCCGGCAAACGAAGAAGCCGTCGATGTTGGCCCGAAAACGATCGAAAAACTCGAAGATGTTTTGTCTGGTTGCGCCACAGCGCTTTGGAACGGCCCGATGGGCGTGTTCGAAGTCAAACCATTTGATAAGGGCACCAACGACCTTGCCCGTACCGTTGCTGCATTGACGAAGGCCGGATCATTGACCAGCGTCGCCGGTGGCGGCGATACGGTGTCCGCCCTGGAAAACGCCGGGGTGGCCGATCAATTCACGTATATTTCGAGTGCGGGCGGTGCCTTCCTTGAATGGCTGGAAGGAAAAGAACTTCCGGGTGTTGCCGCGCTCAACGCCCACAAAGCCGCGGCATAAGAAAATAAAAGCCCCGTCAAACGGGGCTTTTATTTAATGTCTGTCCTGCTCCAGAACCTTTCGGGCGTGTTCGGGATTGATCCCATCGAACATGGCCATGATGCGTGACAGCTCCCGGTGATTGATCACCCGTTTGGTGTGCGAGCGAAACCGTTCCGTCAATAAATACAGGCTGACGAATTCCGATTTCGGGACATCTTTTGCGCGGCAGGAAATCGCCAGACCTTTTCCGGTTTCTTCTTTCAAAGCCGCGAGCATCTTTTGAACGGGAACACCACAAAAAACGGAAAACTGCGCCAGGAAGGTTGCGTATTGTCCACGCCGAAGGACGGCCACCATATTGTAAACTTTCAAATCACCGCGGGCGAGTTGATTGTGTGCATAAGCCAGCAAGTGGTCCTGACTCGATTCTTCCGATGGTGGGCCGGCATCGATCATTTCCACGGACACTTCATCCAGCGCGGAAATCATTCGTTCGGCACCGATCCCGTAACGCTGTTTCATCACCTTTTTCAATTCATCGCTGACGAATTGATACAGTTTTCCGGCAACCTCCTGCGGCACATCGTCACGCAACAACAGCGGGCGGGCAATATCTTCGTTGTATTTTGCCATGTCCGAAATAATCCGGAAGGCATGCTCTGTTAAAACGGCACCGTCATTCCCGGATAAATTCACGGCAACTTCGAAATCCTTCGTGTCGGCCAGCATGTTGATCAATTCACCGCTCAGCCCTTTTCTTTTGGCAATCGAACGGCCATGGCTGACGCCCTTTGATTGCAGAATGTAAATGAGATCGAGATCCTGCAAGACCGGGCTGTTGACCAGAACGGAATCGGCGATGTTGATGTCTTCGTTGGCAAGGCTCAGGATCATGCGGAGCGGCACATCCTCCATGGAGGATAAACGGTCCGCAAGGGCCGCTTTCAAATCCTGCTGCGCCTGCTTCATCAGGGCCAGAAGGACATCGGTGATCAATTCGCTTTCGCGGTCGGAAAGGCGTATATTCAACAAATCGACCATCACGGTGGCCAATTCGGTACAGGCTTCGTCGCTGTCCTTGTTTTCCGCAAGGGCGTAAAGATTGTGCGTGTCGTAAAGCCTTACGAGCAGCGGCGCAACTTCCGGTGTTTTTTCCAGCCCTTCAAAAGCCATTTTACTCTCTGTTTTCATCCCTTCATCATAAACCCGTAAATCTGAACAGGCGTTTGATGATTCTTATAGTTTAACGCAAATGCCGGGTTTTATGCCCGTTTCGCAGGGCCTTTAAAACCGCGGAAATCCGCGCCTCCCCTTGCTATTTATAGGAAAAGAGTTTATCCTTGGTTAAGTTCGGCGTGAATTCGTCGAAAATTTTATAAAAATTGTATCTTTTTGTTTTTTGCCTGTGTCTATCCCCCCAAAATCCCCCTTTCCTAACGCTTCGTTAAGCCTTTTGCCGCTATACTAATTCATCCGCAAATTATGCCACTGTCAGGGTTTTAAACATGGTCTATCCGGTCAATTCATCGATACAACCTTCCATACCAGCCGCGAATACGTTTCAGCCGGGCGGAACCGATGCAGCCAAACAGCAGCAACCAGATCAAACCAGTTCGGATGACCCGACACGGTCTTCGGGGCTGGACACCGCCCGCTCCCAACCATCGGAAACACGGAACAATGGCCGTGCGGAAGATTCCCGTGCCTTTGATGAAACCGTCGACAATGATGGTGATCGGTATCAGGACAACGGGGCGATCAGCGCGAGTTCATCACGCGGAACGCAGCTTGATGTAACCGCATAAAAATCCGGATTTAAAAACAAAGGCACCGATCGGTGCCTTTTTTATTGCCCTATTGAAACGCCACTTCGTTGAAAGAGCGCAATTTGCGGGAATGCAGGCGTTCAACGCCGATGCCGCGCAAGATTTCCATGGTGCGCAGACCGATCTTCAAATGTTGTTCCACCCTTTCGCGGTAGAACGTATCGGCCATGCCAGGAAGTTTAAGTTGCCCGTGCAGCGGTTTGTCCGAAACACACAGCAATGTTCCGTACGGCACGCGGAACCGGAACCCGTTCGCGGCCACGGTGCCGGATTCCATATCCAGCGCAATGGCGCGGGATTGTGACAGGCGCGCATTCTGGCGGATCGCTGGGCGCAATTCCCAGTTCCGGTCATCGACCGTTGCCACCGTCCCCGTCCGCATAATCTTTTTCAGGTCATATCCTTTGAAGCCCGTAATCTCCCCCACCGCCTGTTCAAGGCTGAGCTGGATTTCGGCGAGCGCAGGGATCGGAATGCTGGGGTGCAGATCGTGGAACAATACATTGTCTTCGCGTAAATATCCGTGCGCCAGAACATAATCGCCAAGGCTTTGGGAGTTACGCAGCCCAGCGCAATGGCCGAGCATCAACCAAGCATGAGGGCGAAGCACCGCCACATGGTCCGTAATGGTCTTCGCGTTCGACGGGCCCACGCCGATATTGACCATGGTAATACCCGAACCGTCGCTCCGTTTCAGGTGATAGGCAGGCATTTGGGGCATCCGTTTGAGCGGCGCGCCGCCCTCTTCCTCCCCGACATTGACGCCGGAAAAATACAGGTTTTTGTTTACCGTGACCTTGTCGCCCGGTTCCACAAACGCCGTGTATTGCTCCCGCGCCTTTTTCAAAACGGGATCGGACGTTTCGCGCATCATATCCGTGGCGATCTTGACAAATTCATCAATGTAAAACTGATAGTTGGTAAAAATCACGTAATTTTGAAAATGCGATGCCTTGGTGCCCGTGTAATGCTTTAACCGCATCAGGGACAAATCCATGCGCGGCGCAGGGAACAGGGCCAGCGGCGCGGGCTGCCCTTCCCGAACCACATTCGTGCCGTTGGCGATGGTGTCATCCATAATGGACAAATCCGGCTGGTCGAAAACCAGCGGCAATTCTTCGATCTGCGATGGCGTTAAATCACGCTCCAGATGGAAGTCTTCCCCCAGCGCGAAATGGAGCGGGATGGGAACCTCGCTTTGTCCCACCTCGATCGGCCCACCATGGTTTTTCAGGAGGTGGCCGATCATGGTCTTGTAATAGACATCGAAAATATCGGGGCGCGTCACGGTCGTTTCATAAACGCCCGGACGGGCGACAAACCCGAACGACAAGCGTGTATCGGGCCGGTGGGCCTGTTCGGTTTTGATGCGGATGAAGGGGTAATAGCCCCGCACCTTTTTGTCCTTCAATTCCCCCTTGGTGAAGGAAACAAAGGCATCGCGCAGGCCTTTGACATTCGCATTATAAATTTCTTCAATCGCGGCAAAGGCTTCGTCCGCGTTTTTAAAAGATCTGGCTTTATAGGATTTGAAAAGATGCAACATGGCCTATTATGGCCCAAAATGGTTAAAATTTCAATGAGATGGTGGATTTTGAAGGTTTTGCGTTATCCTCCGTCATTCCGACAAACATCGTGACGAAGCTATCCATACATCCCTCACTCTCCTTCATGGCCAACAAGGCATATGGCAGAGATGACTGCATATTTTTTACATCTCAAAGAATGCAAAAATCCCTGCCAAAATAATACCTATTACTGGGAGTATTACAAGAAACGCTATCAACAGATATCTTATGGTTTTTAAGAGCTTATCCAGTTCCGTCATTTAACTCCTCACTTTTATCAAGAATGCACCCCCATCAAGGCCTTGGCGAAATCATTGGCGGCAAAGGGGCTTAAATCCTCGATGCCCTCGCCCACGCCGATGGCATGGATAGGCAGGCCGAATTCCTGTGCAAGACTGACCACCACCCCGCCGCGGGCGGAGCCGTCCAGCTTCGTCACGATCAGGCCAGTGAGGTTCACGGCCTCCTTGAACACCTTCACCTGTGAATGGGCGTTCTGACCCGTGGTGGCATCGAGGACGAGGAGCGCGGCATGGGGGATGTCGGCGTTCTGTTTTTTGAGGACGCGGACGATTTTTTCCAGCTCGGCCATCAGGTTCGTTTTGTTCTGAAGCCGTCCGGCGGTATCGATGATCAGAATCTCCACACCATCCGCCCTGGCCTTTTCGTATGCCTCGAACGCGACCGCCGCGGCATCCGCCCCGATGTCCTTTTTGAACAACGGCACATGCGCGCGTTTGGCCCAGACCTCCAGTTGATCGACCGCCGCCGCGCGGAACGTATCCGCCGCCGCGATCATCACGGGTTTATGCTGGCGGACGTGCCATTCATAGGCGAGCTTGCCGATCGTGGTCGTTTTTCCGGCGCCGTTGACCCCGCAAACGAGGATCACAAACGGCCCGTCGGCGGGCTTTTGAATATCCATCGGCGCGGCAACAGGGGCCAAAATGCCCGCCACAATGTCAGACAGGGCCAGACGTACGTCCCGTTCGCTGATCTCCTTATCGAACTTTTGCGCGGAAAAACCGGAGACAACCTGCGCCGCCGTTTTGGGACCAAGGTCTGCCGTGATCAGAAGGTCTTCGAGATCCTGCAGACTGTCTGCATCCAGTTTTCGTTTGGTAAAAATATCCGAAATCCCCTGACCCAACCGGCCCGTGGATTTGGACAGGCCCGCGCTCAAACGGGATAGCCAGCCGCCTTCGGCGGAATGATCAGCCAGTTCATCGGCCTCCTGCACATCGGCCATCGGCGTATGGGCGGGGGTCGGCATGACATTTAATTCGTCGATAATCTCGTTTTCGGTTTCGGCCAGTTCGTGATGGACGAATGCTGGGTCGAGGTCGGTTTCGACCTCCTTTACCGGTGCCATATCGGGCTCGGCCGGATTATGAAGGACCTTATCCTCCTGCGCTTCGCGCTCCTGCTCACCGATATTCTTCTTTTTGCGCCAGAAAACCATGGCCGCCATCCATTCCCGTTCTTTTTGTAATATTCATCTATTCTAACACCGGCAGGGGGCAAGCCTAGGCGGTTTTTTTGTAGGCTGCGTCATCCGCAACCCTCGCAACCAAGGTTTTCCCATCGGTGGACAAAATATCCACAGGCACCAGTTGGCCCGGTACCAACGTACGGTCCAGCCGTACCGGTGCAAAGTGCTCTGTATGTCCATAATTGTCTTTTTCAACAATGGCTTGTCGTCTTTGTTTCACATGAAAATTCAAGAACTTGGTTAATTGTACCTCTCCGGCGGCGCGCAAACGTGCCGCACGCTCTTTCCGTACTTCTGGAAAAACCTGTGGCATCTTGGCGGCAGGGGTGCCGGGACGCTCCGAATAAGGGAAAACGTGAAGGAAGGTCAGGTCACATTCCGTGACGATATCCAGCGTGTTCTGGAACATTTCTTCGGTTTCGGTGGGGAATCCCGCGATAATATCGGCCCCAAAGGCCATATCGGGCCGGTAGCGGCGCGCCCGTTCGCACATGGCTATGGCGTCCGCGCGGCTGTGGCGGCGTTTCATGCGTTTGAGAATCAGGTCGTCCCCGGCCTGCAGGCTCATATGGAGGTGCGGCATCAGGCGCGGTTCTTCGGCGATCAACCGCCAGAGATCTTCATCCATTTCCACAGGGTCGAGGGAGGATAACCGCAAACGGGGCAGTTCGGGCACCAACGCCAGAACGCGGCGGATCATCTGGCCCAGCGTCGGCGCGCCCGGCAGATCGGCCCCGTACGATGTCACATCGACGCCGGTCATGACGATTTCATTGTACCCCGCCTCTACCAACGCCCTGACCTGATTGGCGATTTCGCCGATGGGCACAGAACGGGAATTCCCCCGCCCGTACGGAATGATGCAGAACGTACAGCGGTGGTCACAGCCATTTTGAACCTGAAGAAAGGCACGGGCGCGCCCATCAAACCCCTCCACGAGGTGGGAGGCGGTTTCCGTGACCGACATGATGTCATTGACCATGACGCGGGGGTGCCCATCCACGGCATAGCGGCGAAGGCCGGTATCCATGTCCTGTTTCTGGATGCCAGCCTGCGCTGGCATGCTATAATTGGTCGTATTTCCCCATGTTTCGGCCTTTAATTTCAAATCATTGCCGATAATCCTGTCCACTTCGGGCATTTGGGCGTATTTTTCAGGCGAAATTTGCGCGGAACAGCCCGTAACAATGATTTTTGCATCCGGATTGTCCCGTTTGGCGCGCCGAATGGCCTGTTTGGCCTGTCTTTCGGCCTCCTTGGTGACCGCACAGGTATTGAAGATGATAACATCGTCAAGCCCCGCCGCCTTCGCATGGCCGCGCATCACCTCGGATTCATAGGTGTTCAGGCGGCAGCCGAAGGTGACAAGTTCGGGGTCTTTGGACATGCCTTTTTTTATGTGTAAGGCTACATTAATGCAAATATTTTAACTCGGCTGCGCGCCAGGATCAGCCAAAGGTCTCTTTGGAGGAGAATTACCCTCCCTAGGTCTAGGATTTTTCTGCTGCGCCGCAACACCAGTTTCAAGCGCGGCTACTCCAGGTGCGAAGCTCCAACCAGGCCTCTCTGATATATCATCGGGCAAAATTTCATCAACCATAATTTTCCCTTCATTAGAGTACCTGGTCTTTCGCGCTGCTAAAGGTGAATAAGATGGAAAGTCACTAAAACCCATCTTTTTTAAGTCATCTTTACTTAGATAAAATTCTTTAACAGTACCTAAAAGACTTCGTATTGAGGGAGCAAAAAGAATTTTACTTACTTCTTCGTTGCATGCTTTTATTAGAACTTCAGTCAATCTCCGATCAATATAACGCTCTTGCGAGTGACCTGATTTAGTAATTCTCTCTACTTTATCATCACCTGCGTGCTTCACGCCCCTGCGATACTCAAGAGAATAATTATGGCACATTTGCTTTGCTACACCAAGAAAAGTGTCTGCTAATTTATCTCCCTTAGCCCACCGTAAAGCTTCAAATCTATCCTCCTTTAAGCGCCTCAAGTGATCGACAGCCTTTTGCATCTCCTCACTTTTTTTAGCTACGTTTTGTATCATAGCGTCTATGCTTGGCAGATCATCCCCGTATCGCTCTGTTAAGTCTAACAAAAATTCATCAGATAAATAATCTTGAACATTCTCAGGTAAGTGAGCATAACCGCGCTCCACAATAGCTTTGGAAGCCGCATCTAAAATGTACTTACAATCATCCATCGTAAGCACGTCTTTAAGTTTTAAATTTGCCATAATAATTCTCCCAGCGCAGGCCCTACATTAACATAACTTTAAGTTATGTCAATATTAAATTGATTAGATTGCTTTTTAAAATCCAAACCCTACGCCGGAATAGAGGCCGGAGCGACCATGGATGCGGTCATAATTGTTTTCGTATTCAAGGCGCTCGTTTTCGCGGAGCAAATCCTGGCAGAAGGCCATCGCGTCCGTCCCCGGCTGGTTGCCGCGGGCCAGGCACCGGCGGTAATAACGGTCGCAGTTGACGTTCCGGCGGGCGATTTCGGCGTCCAGCTTGGTTTCATCCCGGTAATTGTTCTTGTAATGGCACAATTCGTCATCGCTTAGCCCCCGTACCTGTTCCGGGGTCATCTGAAAGGTGGGCGATGCACAGGCCGAGAGCCCCAGAACCGCGAAAAGTGCCAAAAATCCGTATTTCATCATGACAGAGATATACTCCCTTCAAAGCTGTAGGCAACAGGGCCGGTCATCAGGACGTGGCCGTCGGTTTCCCGCCATTCGATCAAAAGGTCGCCGCCGTCCAGCGTGACGGTCACGCGCCGTCCCGTCAGCCCGCGCCGGATGGCCGCCACGGCCGCCGCGCAAGCCCCCGTCCCGCAAGCCTGTGTAATACCCGCCCCGCGTTCCCAGACCCGCATCCGCAGGTGGTCGGGCCCATGCATACTGACGTATTCAATATTCGCACGATCCGGAAAAAGCGGGTCGTGTTCTGCTTTTGGCCCCAACTTACCCACAGCTACATCCTCAGCATCCTCACAAAAGAATACACAGTGCGGATTGCCCATGGACACCCCGACAGGATCACCCGCCAGAGGCAGATGCAACGTATCACATTGTTTTGATAGTGGAATTTCGTTCCATTCCAGCCGCGGCACGCCCATATCGACACAAATTTGCCCGTTTTGGGCGCGCGTACAGTACAGCAGGCCCGATATAGTCATAATCGTACAGGTCGTGTTGCCCATCTCGGTCAGGATAATATCCGCCACGCAGCGGGTGGCGTTACCGCAGGCCCCAGCCTCCGACCCGTCCGGATTGTGTATGCGCATGAAGACATCGGCCTTGCCGCCCGCATCCTCCAGCGTAATGAGCTGGTCACAGCCCACACCCCGCCGCCGGTCGCAAAGTTGCTTGAGTTGGTCCACATTTTTGAAGGCCACGGGAGTTTTACGGGCGTCCAGAATGACAAAATCATTGCCCAGACCATGCATTTTGCGGAAGTTCAGTGTCATAACCCGTCAATCTAGCCTTTTTAGGTTGTTTTACAAGCGGTTAAAGGGGTGCATCGACGTGTACGCCCCTATCCGCCCCTATTTCAACCGTTGATAATAGGATAAAATTCCTGAAAAATCCAGAAAAACCACCGAATTTAGGCAGAAAATGGCAGAAAACTGCCGTAAATTCTCCTTAATCAAAGATTAATGTGAACCTACACCATGAAAAAGCGTTGGCAGGATATGACACCGGAGCAAAAGCACGGCAACAGGATAGAGCAATCCTTGAAACCGACAGAGCCCACCATATGGGCCCTGCGCCGGAACACGTCCAACCAGAACCGGGCGGCAGCCCAAACCGCCGCGTCTGCCCCCGAAGGCACGCTGTATGAACATCTGTTCGGGTATGACCCCATCCGCCTGCGCGGGCCCGTTGCAGCCCCCGCCCGCCCCGAAGAGGTGCAAAAGGGCAGCGCGGAGAACCCCAAGCTGAACATCCTCAACCCTGCCACCAATTTTCTGGTGAAGGAATTGACGTCCGATGACGGCGCAAATGCTTGACATTCCGCGTGACCCTACCCTATAAAGCCCCCAACATTTCCTGTGATCGGTGAGTACGCCGTGTCCAAGGATACACCGCAGCCCGCGAAGTTACGCGCACTGCGGATAAATGCTTTTGGGATTTTGAATGTTTGAAAGTCTGAGCGACAAATTAGGAAACATCTTCTCCTCGCTTCGCGGCAAGACGCGATTGAGCGAGGAGGATGTCAACGCGGCAGCCCGCGAAATCCGCGTGGCGTTGCTGGAGGCCGATGTCGCCCTGCCCGTCGTGAAAGACTTCATCGAGAGCATCAAGGAAAAGGCAATCGGCACGGATGTCATCAAATCCGTTACCCCCGGCCAGATGGTCGTCAAGATCGTCCATGATGCGTTGGTGGACATGCTGGGCGCGGAAACATCCGACCTCACCTTTGGCCCCGCCCCGTCCGCGTATTTGATGCTCGGCCTGCAGGGATCGGGTAAAACAACATCGACGGCGAAGATTGCAAAGTTTTTGGAGGGCAAGGCCCGCAAGAAAATCCTGATGGCCTCGCTCGATACATCCCGCCCCGCCGCGCAAGACCAGCTTAAAATTCTCGGCGAACAAACGGGTGTCGATACGCTGCCCATCATCGCCGGGCAAACGCCGGTACAGATTGCCGAACGTGCATTAAAAGAAGCCAAGCTCGGCGGTTACGACATCGTGATTCTGGATACCGCCGGACGCCTTGCCATCGACGATGCGTTGATGGATGAAGTGGCGGCCATTTCGAAAATAGCGAGCCCTGTCGAAAAGCTGCTCGTCGTCGACGCCATGACGGGTCAGGATGCGGTGACGGTTGCCAAATCCTTTGATGAAAAAGTTGGCGTGACCGGAATCGTCCTCACCCGTATCGATGGCGATGCACGCGGCGGTGCCGCCCTGTCCATGCGCGCCGTGACCGGCAAGCCGATCAAATTGATGGGCGTGGGCGAAAAGTGGGACGCGCTGGAACCCTTCCACCCCGACCGTATCGCGGGCCGTATCCTCGGCATGGGCGATGTTGTCAGCCTTGTCGAACGCGCGGCCGAAGCGGTGGAAGAAGAAGACGCCAAACGCATGGCGGAAAAATTCAACGAAGGCAAATTCGATTTTAACGATCTGCTGTCCCAATTCCGCCAGATGGAAAAGATGGGCGGAATCGGCGCGATGGCCAAAATGTTGCCCGGGCTGTCCAAGATGGCCGCGCAGATCGAAGGCAAAGTCGATCCGAAAATGATGAAACGTCAGGAAGCCATTATCCTGTCCATGACGAAGCATGAACGCGCCAAGCCGCAATTGTTGAATGCGTCGCGCCGCCGCCGTATCGCGGACGGGTCCGGCACATCGGTGCAGGATGTCAACAAGCTCTGCAAACAGCAGGCCGATATGCAGACCATGATGAAGCGCATGAAGAAAATGGGCATGGGCAAAATGATGGGCATGATGAAGGGCATGATGGGCGACCGCGACCAGATGCTGCTCGATGAAAGCATGGCGCAAGAAATGGCCGCCGGCACGATGCCCAATCTCGGCCCGAACCCGTTTGGCGGAGCCATGCCAAAAGGATTACCCGGATTGGGTGGCATGGGTGGATTGCCGGGTCTTGGCGGCATGCCGATGGGCGGGTTTCCCACACGCGGCGGCACGAAAAAGAATCGCAAAAAACGATAATTTTTAAACTTTTAAAACTTTAAACCTAAGGAGAACTAAAACTATGGCACTTGTACTCAGACTGTCCCGCGGCGGACGTAAAAACTTGCCGCACTATGCAATCGTGGTTGCCGACAAGCGTTATGCACGCGATGGCCGCTTCCTCGAAAAGCTCGGCACCTACAACCCGTTGCTCGCCAAAGATGACGCAAAGCGCGTATCGTTCAATGAAGATCGCGTGAAATACTGGATTTCCCAAGGCGCGCAACCATCCGACCGCGTGGCGATTTTCCTCGGCAAAGCCGGCGTCATTCCGATGCCCGCACGCAAAAACAACCCGCAAAAAGCGCAACCTTCGGAAAAAACCAAAATGATGGTTGCCGAAAAAGCGGAAAAGAAAAAAGCCGCCGCTGAAGCCGCAGAAGCCGCCAAGGCCGAAGCCGAAGCCGCCGCGAAGGCCGCTGCTGAAGCTGCTGCCGTTCCGGCAGAAGCTCCCGCAGAAGCACCGGCAGAAGAAGCCGCCGCCGAAGAAGCAAAGGCCGAGTAATAAACCATTTGTCACCCCCGCCATTGTGCGGGGGTCTGGCTATCCGGATGCCCGCACGCTTTGTTTAATCGGGCGGGCATGACATTTTTTGGATAACGGCATGACCGAAGATAAACGCATTCTGATCGCGGAAATCACCACGGCCCACGGTATCAAGGGGTTTGTGAAAGTGCGTTCTTACGCCGAAGATGAAAATCTTCTGGAAGAACCTCTTGCGGATGAAAGCGGCAAGGTTTTTTCTTTGAGATTGAAAAACGCCCTTAAAGGTGACTGGGTCGCGCAGATCGAAGGTGTGAACGACCGGAACGCGGCGGAAACCCTGCGTGGTACAAAGCTGTATATCAACCGCGCGGCACTGCCCGATACGGATGAAGGTGAATATTACATCGAAGACCTGAAGGGCCTTCGCATTCTGGATGAATCCGGCAAGGAGATCGGCACGCTGACCGGCGTTGAAAATTTCGGCGCAGGTGATTTGCTGGACATCAAACCGATGAGCGGCCAGAGCTTTTATCTTCCTTTCACCAAGGATGTGCAGGTTGATTTAAAAGGCCGCACCATCACCATCCAGATGCCGGAGATTGTAGAGTGAGCTGGCACATCAACCTTCTCACCCTCTTCCCCGAAATGTTTCCGGGATCTCTCGGGCAAAGCCTAGCAGGACGCGCACTGGAGCGCGGGGATTGGTCCTACACCACCGTACAAATCCGCGATTTCGGCGAAGGCAAACACCAGACCGTGGACGATACCCCCTTTGGCGGCGGCGCAGGCATGGTAATGCGCGCGGATGTGGTCGAAAAGGCTTTGCTGTCCGTCCCCGATGTTGGGCGGAAAATTTATATGTCCCCGCGCGGCAAGGTTTTGAACCAGGCACTGGTCAAGGAGCTGTCGGTGGAAAAAACGATCACGGTGTTATGCGGCCGGTATGAGGGCGTGGATCAACGTGTGCTGGACGCCCACGGATTTGAAGAAATCAGCATCGGGGATTACGTGCTGTCCGGCGGCGAGGTCGCGGCCCTGAGCATGATGGATGCGTGTATCCGCCTGCTCCCCGGTGTCATGGGCAACGAAGAAACACCGGACAATGAAAGTTTCGGGTCCGCCACGGGCGGCCTGTTGGAATACCCACATTACACCCGCCCCGCCGAATGGAACGGCATGGGCGTGCCCGATGTGTTAAAAAGCGGCAACCATGCGGAGATCGAGAAATGGCGCAAAGCCCAAAGTCTTGAAATAACACAACGGGTTAGGCCGGACTTGTTGAAAAGATAGCGGAACGTGCTACCTTCAATCATCACAAAGGGGCAAGTTATGAAGTTGGCGCAAATTTTTACAGCAATCGGAAAACGTTTATCCCACGCCGTACATGGCGGCGAAGAGGGTTTGGCCGCCAAAAGACTGGCAGCTGCCCAAGAAAGGGCCAAAGAAGCCGGACGTAGCCCGGATGCTGACCAGGCCTGCCGTCGGCTTGAACGTGAACTCGAGATAAAGCTAGGGCTAGGGCTTTAAATCCCTTGCGTTTTTGCGGGCTTTCAGATAGAAAGCCCGCAACTAACAACGCAAAAAACAACATACATAGGAGCCTGTCATGGCAAATACCCTTCAAAAGTTTGAAGCCCGTCAGCTTGAAAAACTGACCGCCGGCAAAGAAATGCCCCACTTTTCTGTGGGAGACACCCTGAAAGTCAACATCAAGATCAAAGAAGGCGAGCGCGAGCGCGTTCAGGCCTATGAAGGTCTTTGCATTGCCCGTTTCGGCGGCGAAAACAATGCCAACGCCAGCTTTACGGTGCGCAAAATTTCTTTGGGTGAAGGTGTGGAACGCGTGTTCCCGCTGTTCTCCCCGTCTATTGAATCCATCGAGTTGGTTCGCCGCGGCGATGTTCGTCGTGCGAAGCTCTACTATCTGCGCGACCGTCGCGGTAAGTCCGCCCGTATTACGGAGCGTACGACCGGTCACGGTCTGGAAACAGAAGCGCAGGCAGATGACGGTCTGACCAAAACACAAAAAACGGCCAAGAAGCAGGAAGCCAAGAAAGCCGCTTCCGCCAAGGCCCGCACGGAGCAAGAAGCCAAGGCAAAAGCAAAAGCAGATGCAAAAGCCGCCGAAGCAGCCGCAGCGGCAGCCCCGAAAGAAGAAGGTGCCGCCGGTTAATTCCGCCCGCCCATTTTACAAATACAAAAAACGCGGCAAGAACAATATTTCTTGCCGCGATTTTAATCTTGTTGGAGGAAATCCTTATTTGCGGATGCTGGTCATCCCGCCGACGGAACCGCTGCCGCCGTTACAGACAGGTTCGACAACCTTGTTGCCGCTCTTGTCTATTTTTACTGAAAAATCCGTTGTCATGCTCTCTCTCTTTTCTTAGTGCGACAAAACTTTTAAGGGCGCGAACAATTCAATCATCCGTCCGGCCTCACCCTTTGCATGAAGGCGCGCCTGGGTCATGGCACGCACCGCTTCGGGGTCCAACCCTTCCGGCCAAGGCCCGATCGGGTGAAAGCTGCTGGCGACGATAACACCGATGTTGCGTTGCAGCAAGTCGATAACCACCGTCTCCGCCAGAGCATGGGATGGATCTTCGGGGAACTCGACGTCCAGACATCCCTTTGCGATTGCAATCTTGGCCCGAACCGGGTGATTTTGAATGGATATGATCATGGTGCGCCCTCCTGCACTGCAACAAGTCTAACGTGACAATGGTTAGGAAAGTTCTAAAGCTGGGATTTTTTGCAGGAAAAAGATGGAAAAATCAGAAATTTAGCGAATATTTGATTTGACGAATTGTTATAATATTTATATTGTCTCAGTCGATATTATTGAAAATTTATTTCCCAAGAACACCCCATGCTTGAAAAA
Source organism: uncultured Micavibrio sp. (assembly GCA_964423095.1). Lineage (GTDB taxonomy): Bacteria > Pseudomonadota > Alphaproteobacteria > Micavibrionales > Micavibrionaceae > Micavibrio_A. The sequence continues at coordinate 6,121 of CAYRDI010000016.1, read as the reverse complement.
TTTGATCGGCCGATTTTACAGTTCTGCGCTCTCTTTTCACATAAATCGGAGGTTTTCGACCGGTTTTTTGTGAATATGCTTGCGCGGCCGTCCTATAAGACCCTGCCGCTTTTTGCCATTCTCTGGTTCCTTTGGTTCAGAGAAAAAGACCGGGAACAGGCACGGCAATACACGCTGCTCGCCGCCATCGCCGGCACCATGTCGTTTATTACCAGCCGAACGATCCAGAACTTCGTTTCCGAACGCCCCCGCCCCATGCATACGCCGGCAATGGCGGATGTGTATAAGGCCCCTTATGGGGTGAATAAGGACATGCTGGAAAACTGGAGCTCTTTTCCCAGCGACCATGCCGCGCTGGTTTATGGTCTTTCGTCGGCGTTGTTTATTTACAATCGCTGGGTCGGGCTGCTCGCCTTCTTCTGGAGCACCGTTGTCGTTTGCGCCCCGCGCGTTTATGCGGGATACCATTATGCCTCTGACATTCTTGCAGGGTTGATTGTCGGTATGGGCGTTTGTGCCGTGTTACGGATGACCGCCCTGCCCGCCATCGGCCATCTGGTTCGCGGACTGGAACAATTCGAGGCCAAATACAAAGGGGCTTTTTATGCCCTGGCCTTTATGGTCGCCTTCGAATTTGTGATTATGTTCGACGATGTCAGGGAGCCCCTGCGCACGCTGGCGGAACATATGGGATTCTGATCCTTTCCTGTCCCCGAACGCCTTGATTCTTTTGATCCATAGCCGCTATAAAGTAGGGCTAAAGAGGATGAAGAAATGTCTGCTACGGCCGCACCACGCACCCTGTTCCAGAAAATATGGGATGACCATATTGTCGAGCGCTCCGAGGACGGAACGTGTCTGATCTATATCGACCGGCATCTGGTTCATGAGGTTACATCACCGCAGGCGTTTGAAGGGTTGCGCGTGGCCGGACGTTCCGTTCGCCGCCCCGATGCCACACTGGCCGTGGTCGATCACAATGTCACCACGGGTGACCGTTCCAAACCCGCCGAAGATCCGGACAGCCGTTTGCAGCTCGCCACCCTCACCGATAACTGCAAAGAGTTCGGCGTGCGCCTGTTCGACATTCATGACAAACGTCAGGGGATTGTCCATGTGATTGGTCCCGAACAGGGTTTCACCTTGCCCGGCATGACGATTGTCTGCGGCGATAGTCATACATCAACACACGGGGCGTTTGGCTCCCTCGCCTTCGGGATCGGCACCAGCGAGGTGGAGCATGTGCTGGCCACACAAACACTCATTCAAAAACCCGCAAAATCCATGCGTATTACGGTGGATGGTCAACTCGGCCCCGGCGTCACCGCCAAGGATATGATCCTGCACATCATCGGCCAGATCGGCACGGCGGGCGGCACTGGATACGTGATCGAATATGCCGGCGAAGCCGTTCGCGCCCTGTCTATGGAAGGCCGCATGACGATGTGCAATATGTCGATCGAAGGCGGCGCGCGCGCGGGCATGGTCGCGCCCGATGAAACGACGTTCCGTTATATCAAGGGCCGCCCTATGGCACCTTCGGGCGAATTGTGGGACAAAGCCGTTGCGTACTGGAAAACATTGCCCGGAGATGATGGCGCAACCTATGACCGCGAAGTGAATATCCGCGCGCAAGACATTGCCCCCACGGTTACATGGGGCACCACGCCCGAAGATGTGATGCCCATTACCGGCACCGTTCCGTCCCCCGATGATTTCAAGGACGAAGGGAAAAAGGCCTCCGTCGAACGCATGCTGGATTACATGGGATTAAAAGCGGGAACGAGGCTCACCGACATTAAAATCGACAAAGTATTTATTGGGTCCTGTACCAATGCGCGGATCGAAGATTTGCGTGAAGTGGCCAAAGTGGTTGGCAACAAGAAAGTTGCGAGCAGCGTTTATGCCATGGTCGTTCCCGGTTCCGGACTCGTCAAACAAATGGCCGAAGAAGAAGGCATCGCGGACATCCTCAAAGCCGCCGGGTTCGATTGGCGCGAGGCCGGATGTTCCATGTGTCTGGCCATGAATGCCGACCGTCTGCAACCCGGGGAACGGTGCGCCTCTACCTCCAACCGCAATTTCGAAGGCCGTCAGGGCCGCGGTGGACGCACGCATTTGATGTCACCCGCCATGGCCGCCGCCGCCGCCATTACGGGCCATTTGACGGATGTGCGGGATCTGTAGGCTACACATAAATATTGACACAGCAGAAGGCGTTATGCAAAACATGCATCGAGAGGGTAACGATGCGTGTTTCCGGGTTTCTAAAAACTGCTTCCACCGTGGTTCTATTTGCAACGGCCGCTGGTGCTCATCCTGAGCCGGCCTTCGCCCAATCGTCCCCCGACGCAGCCGCCTCAACAGAAGCCGATATAGAAAACGCCTTTGTCACCAATGTAGACTGGCTCGGTTCCCTTTTGCGCAATCATGCGAACGATGACCTTTCGGCCACACTCTACGCGCCCGATATCATGGCCCAGACAAAATTAATTCAATCCCTTCTGGAGCAAAGACGTGTATTCACTGGCCATACGGAACAACCGGAAATCATCGCCGACGGAATTTTTGGTCGGAAAACAGCCAGAGCCCTTTTGGACTATGCGCTGGATAAAGAATTATACGGGTTCTTTTTTTACGTTCCCGTCGAGAACGGCCCGCCATTAGAAGACAACAACGTCTTTGAAGTTTCAAAATTGATGATGCGTGTTTCACCGCAGGACTATATATCGGTCGGTTCAATTATGGCAGCTTCTTACCAATACGATGTGTGCATAGCACGTGACGACAGATTGTATTCCAACGATCTTCTGACAGAAGAGGCCTATCAGGTTCAATCAGACCCTTTCTTTGCGTTAAAAACCGTTCCTTCTGCTTGCAACGATATTTTGAAAACCCTGAATCCAAAAGACCCTATTGTTCAAAAAAACATTGAACATTTAAAAATCAGGACTCTTTGGGATCGCCTGAATGCCATGCCGGAAGATTTTCAACGCTGGTGCGATGTTGTAAAAGAAAGTGCAATCAATGCCGAAAACAGCGATATGACTGCATTTAAAAGCGATTGTCTGGCCCTCCGCCTGTGATACGCGAAACAAACACCTTCAAAACGAAGACCTACACATCAACAAACGCTGATTCAAGGACTTTTTAATGGACTTTTGCGGTAGCTTGGCCTAAACGAGAGACCAGTTAAGAAATGTTTAATTTTTAAAAGCTACCTTGGTTCCATGACGCTCCAGTTCAACATCCGTGACGTGAATTTAGAACGCCTCGCTGCCGAAAGGCTTTTCTGGAACAACGATCTTCACGCCAAAATTCGCGCACACGCCTATGAGATGATGGAAGAACGGCATGATCCATCCTTTCGCACGTATATCAAGGATCATTGCAAATTCGTGGGCGCACAAACGGAGCGCATGCTTTTGGCATTAGGCTGGTCGCCGGAGATTGCCAGAGCGCGCGGCGAAGACGCCGAACTTCACGACATCGGAAAAATGCATCCCTTACAAGTCGGCCTGTGGATTTTTACAGAAAAAAAACCGGACAAATCGTCACGCCCCGCGTTTGAAAGCGAAACACGGGCGGAACATACTATGCGCGGGCCGGAGGTATTGGACAAGATTATTGACGATCTGGGGCAGACTTACGCAACCTTAATGGCCGACGATCAAGCGCGCCTTAACATTATTTCCTATCTACAGATCAACCATCACAGGCCATCCTCCCTTACGAACGGCGTGCTTTTAGACGTTGTCCGCACTGTCGATACCGTTGCCGGACAGTTAAAGACGACTGAAAACAATGTGATCGCCGCCATAGCAAAATTGAGGGAAAATCCGGCGAAATTTGCATCTCATTACAATCCAGACTATCTGGATTTGTTCGAATCGCTGCACAAAAATACGCCAGCCCCCGGCCAAGTGCTGGACAACCACCCGAAATACTGATTATTTTCCTTTCATGGAAAAATTCGTCAAACTCAGCGGCACCGCCGCCCCGTTGCGCATGATCAATGTCGATACCGACATCATCATCCCCAAACAGTTTTTGAAAACCATCAAACGCGCGGGCCTCGGAATCCATGCGTTCAATGACATTCGATACAACGAAGACGGATCGGAAAAGGCGGATTTCGTTTTAAACCGGCCCGCCTATCGTGGGGCCCCCATTTTGATCGCTGGTGAAAATTTCGGATGCGGGTCATCGCGCGAACACGCGCCATGGGCCATTCTGGATATGGGCATCCGTTGCGTGATCGCCGAAAGTTTTGCCGATATTTTTTTCAACAATTCATTTAAAAACGGCATCCTCCCCGTTATCCTGCCCAAGGATCAAGTGGAAGCCTTGATGAAGGAAGCCGAAGAAAACCCCGGCGTGCCGCTTGAAATCGACCTTGAAAAACAAACGGTCACACGCGGGAATAAATTTTCGTTTTCGTTCGAGATCGATCCTTTTCGCAAACACTGCCTGCTTCATGGGCTCGACGATATTGGCCTGACCGAAGTCAAAGCCCTGCAGATCAAGGATTTTGAAAGCAAACGCCAGATTGAAAAACCATGGATGTAGTATGAACAAGAACCACAAAATCGTTATCTTACCCGGCGATGGCATCGGCCCCGAAGTGATGGCGGAGGTGCGTAAAGTCATCGGCTGGCTGGAACGTAAAGGCGGGATGTCCTTTGACATTGCCGAAGATCAAATCGGCGGTGCCGCGTATGACGCGTATGGCGTCCCCTTCGCCGATGAAACGCTGGAAAAATGCCGCAAGTCCGACGCCGTTATCATGGGGTCCGTCGGTGGGCCCAAATGGGACGGGGTGGATTACACCTTGCGTCCCGAAGCCGGATTGCTCCGTGCCCGAAAAGAGCTGGGGTTGTTCGCCAACCTCCGCCCCGCCCTCGTCTTCGATGCGCTGGCAGACGCCTCGACCTTGAAAACGGAAATCGTCAAGGGGCTGGACATTCTGATCGTCCGCGAGCTTACAGGCGGTGTTTATTTTGGTGAGCCGCGCGGGATCGAAGATCTCGGCAACGGTGAACGCCGCGGCGTGAACACACAAGTTTATACCACACACGAAATAAAACGCGTGGGCCGTGTGGCGTTCGAGCTTGCCAGAAAACGCGGGAACAAGGTGACAAGTTGCGAAAAAGCGAATGTGATGGAAAGCGGCAAGCTGTGGCGCGAAGAGATGACCGCGCTGCATAAGGCCGAATTTTCGGATGTGACGCTCGAACACATGTATGCCGATAACTGCGCCATGCAGCTTCTTCGCAATCCGCGGCAGTTCGATGTGATCGTCACGGACAATTTGTTCGGCGATATTTTGTCGGACGAGGCCGCGATGCTCACGGGGTCGCTCGGCATGCTCCCTTCCGCCTCCCTTGGCGATCCGGGAAAGCCGGGTTTGTATGAACCCGTGCACGGCTCCGCCCCCGATATTGCGGGGATGGGCAAGGCCAACCCGCTCGCCACCCTTCTCAGCTTTTCGATGGCGTTGCGCTATTCTTTGAATTGCGGGGATGCCGCCGATAAAATCGAAACCGCCGTGCAGGACGTATTAAAAGCCGGTATCCGCACGCCGGACATCATGGCCGATGGTTGCACGAATGTGAGCACGGATGCCATGGGCGATGCATTGATCGGCGCGATGGAGAAGGCGTTGGCGAAGGCGGCGTAGTTTTTACGGCATCATTCTGAGCGAAGCGAAGAAACCCATAGTATTCTTCGTCGCCAAAAGTCCCTCAGGATAACAAAAAAAGACCCCGGAAAACCGGGGTCTTTTGTATTCGAAAGATCGAAGAATTAGTTCTGGATCCGTGCATAGATAGCGCACGTTGTGGCCTTGTTGTCTTCGTCATAAACCACGTTGGCCGTGTTCCACGCACTGCACAGGGCTTGAACCGTACCGGTGTTGGCAATACCGTCATCCAGTTTACGGTCAATCTGGGCCGCCGTAATAGCGGAGAGAGCACCCGAGTTTGCAGCCATTGCAATGGTAGAACCGTTCAGAGCGAGATAAGCACGGTTCGCATCAAGCGTGTTGGCAGCCGTAGCCGTTGCACCACCCACATTGTCTGATTGACCAAGCCACATACCGCCGCCGGCTTTTACGATAGGC
>CAYRDI010000015.1:0-38951 GCA_964423095.1 uncultured Micavibrio sp. | reverse complement strand
CCATCGTCTTCTCGCGGCGCTTGCGGTTTTGCTTCGGCTGTGCGCGCCCCACCGGGCCCCGCCATTTGTGGCGCGCCCTGAATTTTGGGAACCGCATTCATCTGGATTTGCCGCTGCAACGCGGGCGCGTATTTCAACGCATGGGGATCTATTCCGCGCAGGATAGACCGCGCCATGCTTTCATCACCCAGATTGTCGCGGTGTAACGCTTGCGCAAAATTGCACCGCTTCATGAACTGTTCAAACGCCATGACCGATCGTTTGGGGTGCGATAGGGGGGATTGATCGCCGAACGAACTGCCATACGGATCGTTCAGATACAATAACGGTACCTCGAAGGAATCGACCAAAAGACCGTCTTCCAGATACCCCACATACATCCGGTGGGCGAACAGCAGCTTTTCCTTGTGGGAATCCTCGATGGGGATGTTGAGGTGCGATGTGGAGCCGCCCGCGAATTCGAGCGTCAGCTCGCGGGTTTGCGCATCCAGGATAATACCGGCCACAGGTTCGGGGTACGCGCCGTCGCACACGGCCCCCGCCTCGCTTTGCCCGGTTAAAAACAGGTCGATATTCATCGCAAACGCTATCCTTTTCCCTTTGATTGAAATAGTCTATCAAAGGCCGTAAGGCAAAGACAAACGGTGAAATAAATGTGCGGAATCGCCGGATTTTACAATCTTGACGGATCACGGGAACGGCGGGACATCCATGCCATCGCCACCGCGATGAACCATGCCATCCGCCACCGCGGGCCGGATGCGAACGATGTCTGGCAAGACCCCGATGTGCCGCTGGCGTTGGCGCAAGGGCGGCTGGCCATCATCGATCTTTCTGAAAAAGGGTTGCAACCCATGCCCTCCCATTCGGGGCGGTATATGATCGTTTATAACGGCGAAATTTATAATTTCCGCGAACTCGCCGATGAATTGCGTGGTAAGGGCCATAGGTTTCAGGGCCATTCGGATACCGAAGTGCTTCTGGCCTGCATCGAAGAATGGGGCGTTGATGGCGCGCTTCAAAAAATCAACGGCATGTTTGCCTTTTCATTGTGGGACCGGAAAGAACGTGTTCTCCACTTCGCCCGCGACCGGTTCGGTAAAAAGCCGCTCTATATCGGCTGGGCGAAAAAAACCCTGCTCTTCGCTTCGGAATTAAAAGCCTTTCATGCCCATCCGGATTTTACGCCGGAACTGGATCGCAACGTGACGGCGCAATTCATGCGTTTTGGCTATGTCTGCGCCCCGCACGCCATATTTAAAAACGTCTGGCAACTTCTTCCGGGAGGGAAACTAAGTCTCGATCTTTCCGCGCTCAAGGGGGATGAAGATTTATCCGCGCGGATGGAACTCTACTGGTCTTTAAAAGACACGGTAGAAAAGGGCCGCGTGAATCCATTTTCCGGTGATGAAACCGCCGCCATCCGCACATTCAAAGAAAAACTGCAAAAAGCGGTTTTACAAAGAATGGTGTCCGATGTGCCATTGGGCGCGTTTTTATCGGGCGGAATAGATTCGAGTGCCGTGGTCGCGATGATGCAGGCAAACAGTACCATGCCTGTCAAAACCTTCTCCATCGGGTTTGACAACGTGGCCTATGATGAATCAAAGGCCGCGGCACAAATCGCCGCGCATCTGGGCACCGATCATCATGAATTCCGGCTGTCGGATCGGGATATGCTGGATGTCGTTCCGCTTCTGCCCGATTTGTATGACGAACCCTTTGCCGATGCCTCGCAAATTCCCACATATCTGGTCAGCAAACTGGCAAGATCGCATGTGACGGTCGCCCTCACCGGGGATGGCGGGGATGAAATTCTGGGCGGGTATGACCGGCATACGCGCGTTCCTTACGTCTGGAACAAAACGGCATGGATGCCGAATGCGGTGCGCACGAAAATGGGCCGCCTTCTGTTGTCCGTGCCGCAAGGGGCCTATGATTCTTTACGCCCCCGTTATCCGCAATTCGGACGGCGCGTCCACCGCCTTGCGCAAACGCTGGTCGAAGGCGATACGAAAGAGCTTTATATCTCCCTTCTTCAGGTCTGGCCCGAACGGGACGAGGTTGTGATGGGCGCGGATGTTGCCGATGCCCCGCTCGATGATCCGGCTGCATGGCCGGAAGCATTGTCTTTGGCCGAAAAACTGATCTATGCGGATACGCTTTCTTATCGCCCGAATGATTTGATGGTCAAAACCGACCGCGCCGCCATGGCTGTTGCGCTGGAGGCGCGTGCGCCGCTGATGGATTACGAACTGTGCGAATTTTCGTGGACCTTGCCGATGGACATGAAAATCCGGGGGCTGGAAGGAAAATGGCTGCTTCGCCGTGTGCTTGAAAAATACATGCCGCGCAGCCTTACAGATCGTCCCAAATCCGGCTTTACCGTGCCGTTACATGATTGGCTAAAAGGTCCTTTAAAAGACTGGGCGGGCGATCTTTTAAGCTATGACCGCTTGCAAAAACAGACTATTCTGCGGCCCGATCTGGTCGCGGGACGGTGGAATGATTTTCTGGTGGGACGCGGGGGTCATGCCAACGCTTCCGATTTATGGACGGCCCTGATGTTTCAGGTATGGCATGACCGCTGGATGAAATCTTGAAGGGGTTTGGGGGATGTCCAAGGGGAAACTGCTTCTCGTTGTGAACAACATCGATACATTCTGGACGCACCGCGCGCCGCTGGCGCGGGCGATCATGGCGGATGGGTGGGAATTGCATCTGGCGACCAGCCACGCGGCCAAAGACAAACGCGTAACCGACCTTGGCATGATTCCGCATGATCTTCCCGCTTATACGTCCTCCTTGAATCCGCTGTGGCAGGCGAAGGCCTTTTATAAAATCTTTCAAACCTTGCGCGCGGTCAAACCGGATCTGGTTCATGCGATTACGATTCGATATAGTTTTTTTACTGGGATGGCACTGCGCGCGTCCAACCTTAAAACGCCGTGTGTCTTTACGGTGGCGGGGCTCGGCTCGCTCTTTACATCGGATGATCCAAAGGTCAAAGCGGTGCGCGGCATGATCGTGCCGTTCTTTAAATTTGCCTTTGGCGGCGATAAACGCTTTTTGATTTTTCAAAACAAGGACGATGCGAAACAACTGGTGCGCGTGGGCGCGGTGGATAAATCCCGCTGCGGCATCATTCGCGGATCGGGCGTTGATCCCGATGAATATGCCTATACGCCCGAACCTGCCGGCAATGCGCCCGTTGTGCTGTTTGCATCCAGGCTCCTAAAGGCGAAGGGCATTCTCGAATTTGTTCATGCGGCGCGCATTATCAAATCAAAAGGGATCGCGGCGCGGTTTGTTGTGGCGGGGGATATTGCGCGCGGAAACCATGATTCGCTGACGAAGGTAGAAATGGATGACCTCGCCGGAGAAGGCACGCTGGAATGGCTCGGCCAACGGGACGATGTGGCGGATTTGATGCGCGGGGCCGCGCTTGTCGTGCTGCCGTCTTATTACGGGGAAGGGGTTCCCAAGGTGTTGCTGGAGGCAGCCTCCACGGGCCGCGCGATCATCACCACCGATATGCCGGGCTGCAAGGAAACGGTGGAGGACGGTGTCACGGGCCTGCTCGTGGAACCCAAAAACGCCTGGGTGCTGGCGGAGGCCATTGAAGAGCTGCTTAAAGATCCCGCGCGCCGCGAAGCGATGGGCAAAAAGGGCCGTGAACGCATTCTGGCGGATTTCACGGTGCAATCCGTGAATGCCAAAACGCTCAAAGTGTATGGAAGGTTTTAAGGTTTTTGAACTGGAGCGGGTGACGAGATTCGAACTCGCGACCCTTACCTTGGCAAGGTAATGCTCTACCCCTGAGCTACACCCGCATCCGTATGTTCAAAGAACAGGGCGTATTTATACAGGCTGGCCCGCGAAAATCAAGCCCCAATTCCTTCAATTTTTTGAACGGCTTAAACCCCGATCTGGATCAACGGGACGACATAGCCATAGGGCTCTGCCGCCGCCATGGCCACCACCATCACGTTCGGGCTGGCATGGACGATGGCGGCTGTTTTTTCGTCCAACTCGCACGGCATGATCCGGCTGTCTTCGTCCTCCGTGTCGAACACCAACGAAAAAAGCCGTTGTTCGATGTAATATTCGATGTGTTTGATGTCGCCGGGGAATGTTTCATTCGCTCCCAGCACCAACCGTCCGTCGGCTGCCTGCCCCAACCGGATCATGGGTGATACTCCAAAGGTTGCCAGTAACTGTCGCGGTCAAGCGCGGGCGATTCTCGATAATCCCGCGCGGCGGTCGGTATTTCCTGTAAATTCAAATCTTTTGCGAAGGTAAAAGGCGGCGGGTTGTCGTCGAGGACAAACAAACTTTGAACGGCCACGACTCCCAATGCCGCCAGCGGCATTTTTAATGGTTTCATGCTCTAACATCCCTGTGTTTTTTCTTCTTATAATTGCCCCCATCATGCCACAACGGGACCCCTTATACAAATTTTGGCGCAAAAAACCGCCAACCCTTGAAAAAACCTCTATTTTTCGCCATATGTTGGGCATGACACACGCCGCACAGAACCCACAAACGCCCGATCTGCCGACCTCGCCCGAATCATTGATGGCGCGGTTAAAGGACCTCGGAATCGAATTCTCCCTCCACCATCATCAGGCTGTCTTTACGGTGGCCGAAGCCGATGCCGTGGACCGGGATATTTCCGGCACCCATTGCCGGAACTTGTTCTTGCGCGATGACAAAAAGAAAAACTTTCTCGTCGTGCTGCAAAACGCGACCGAAGTGGATTTAAAAAAACTGCCCTCCATCATCAATTCGAAAAAACTTTCCTTCGGGTCGGCGGACCGGTTGTGGGAATATCTGGGGGTGCGGCCCGGCTCCGTCTGCCCCTATGCCATTATCAACGACACGGGAAATCAGGTCGAAATCTTTTTGGATAAATCCATGATGGAAACCGAACGCGTGAATTACCACCCGCTTTTAAATACCATGACAATCGGATGCGCACCGTTCGATCTGTTGAAATTTATCGAAAGCACGGGGCACACGCCCCATGTTGTTGATCTTTCCCCAGCCGCACCGGACAGGGCATAACCCATGGCACTTTTTGGATTCGATAAAAAACCCGATGCCAAACCCGCACCCGTTCCAACCGGTGCTCCGGTCTTCGATGTGACGACGAAGGATTTTGAAACGCGGGTGCTCAAAGGTTCGATGCACAAACCTGTGCTGGTGGATTTCTGGGCGCCGTGGTGCGGGCCGTGCAAACAATTGATGCCGGTGCTGGAATCCGAAGTGATGGCGGCGAATGGCGAAGTCCTGCTTGCCAAAATCAACATCGATGAAAACCCCGATTTGGCACAGGCCTTGCGTATTCAATCCGTGCCCACCGTAATGGCGTTTTTTCAAGGACAACCCGTCACGGGCTTTACAGGTGCGCGCCCTGCCTCCGACATCAAAAACCTGATCGCGCAACTGGTCAAACTCGCGCGGTCTTCCATGCCCGATGCGCTGGACATTCCCGCAAGCCTGAAAGACGCGGCGGCCTTTTTATCGTCGGGGGATTTGCCGGCGGCACAGGATTTGTATTTGCGTATTCTCGAACAGGATGAAACCAACGCTGATGCCTATACGGGCCTTGTCCGTGCGATGATAGAAGGCGGCGCGGTCGATCAGGCGCAAGACATGATCGATAATGCACCGGAATTGATTGCCAAAAACCCCGGCTTTGCGGCGGCAAAAACAGCGGTGGAACTGGCCCGCGGGGCGGGGGAGGCGGCGGGAAAATTAAAACCGCTTCTGGACAAGGTTGCCGCAAATGAAAACGATTATCAGGCACGGTTCGATCTGGCACAGGCGCAATTTGCTGCGGGGCAAAAAGCGGCGGCGATCGACAATCTTTTGACGGTGATCAAGGCGGAGCGCGGCTGGAACAACGATGCTGCACGGCTGGAGCTGCTGAAGTTTTTCGAAGCTCTGGGCTTTGCCGATCCGCTGGCCGTGGACGGGCGCAAAAAACTCTCCCGTCTCCTGTTTTCTTAAAAAAACGGGCCTATATATCTAAGATCATGACCAAACCGTTTCGCCAGACTTATGATGCCTTGCCGGGGGAATTGCCGATTTTTCCGCTGTCCGGCGTTCTGCTGTTGCCGCGGGGTCAATTACCGCTCAATATTTTCGAACCCCGCTATGTGGCGATGGTCGATGATGCCATTCGTGGATCGCGCTTGATTGGTATGATACAGCCCGATGAAGCGGGGGAATTGTACAGCGTCGGATGTGCCGGACGGATCACCAGCTATAACGAAACACCCGATGGCCGCTATGAAATCGTGCTGACGGGTGTCACGCGTTTTAAAATCGAAGAAGAGCTGGGCCAGAAATCGGGCTATCGCCGTGCGAATGTCGTCTGGGCGGATTTCAAGGGGGATCTGGAACCCATGGGCTGCCTTGATATGGACCGCGCCCGCCTGAAAAACCTTTTAAAAGATTATTTTCATCATCAGGGTCTGACCTGTTCGTGGGATGCGGTCGATAATGCGGGGGATGAAAAACTGATCACCTCGCTCGCCATGATCTGCCCCTTCGATGCGCATGAAAAACAGGCGTTGCTGGAGGCCCCGTGCTGCAAGGCGAGGGCGAAGCTCTTCATGACGCTTCTCGAAATGGAAGCGAACGGCTGCTGCGGCTGCAAGCATTGACCGTGACAAGCCTCTGAAAGCCCGCTATAACATCCCCATGACCGTCAAGCTCGATCCGAAACTGCTCGAAATTCTCGTCTGCCCTTTGACGAAGGTGCCGCTGCGGTATGATGCCGCGAAACAGGAATTGATTTCGGATCAGGCGGGCCTCGCCTATCCCATCCGCGATGGCATCCCCATCATGCTGGTGGAAGAAGCGCGGAAGATCTTATAGGATTCAGAAGTCCATACCAGCTGTTTGAAGCGTTTGAAAAAAGGCCCTGTCTTTAACCGTTGCAACTATTCTTCGTTTAAACCCGTCTTTTTTGTGCCCGTACACATGAAAGTTTGCATCAAGCCAGTTTGAGCAAAGCCCGTGTGCAGCGTAATTAAATTCCCCTGTAAATGTTCTTTGAATATTGGCACTAACGTAAACTTTTGCGCCGCTGTACTTATGTATGAAGTCTTCCAGTGCAGAATCGAAATATTCTTGGCTTGAATAGATCAAATTCTGGAAGTTGCTGAAAATGACGGGAGGTACGGGCGATCCAAAAAAATCCGGCTTTAAACGGGAATCGGCACTTACCTCATGGGAAATACCATCGGGATAGAGGTGGGGGCGGAAGACACTGTCGATGGCAAGGGCTAGTAAGGACTTGCCGCTATCTGAATCCGCTCCCAGCAAAATCGTCCACGGGGTGTCACCGGGATGATCTTTGGCGTTCTCTTTGAAATAATGTCCCATGACCTGACCCAGGTGGATCATGTCATTTCGCTTATTGATATGAAGCAACAGACTATACATACTTTTCCATAACAAATAATTCTAAAACAATACAACAAAAAAAGAAACGCGGCGGTTTTCTTGACTTGCAACTCTATTTCGCTTTAGATATCTCCGATGGCTTTGAACGTGAACACAGCATCCCTGCTCCTAACCCTCCTCCTTAGAACCCCCTGAAGGGGTATGGGGTGCGAAACCGCACCTACCTTCCAGGGGAATAAAGCCAAACCAATCAAACAACATAAAATGAACGATTGATTTGCATTCAATCGATATATCAAGGAGTTAGGATATGAATCCGCCCATAGAGCCGACCAGGACAGACCCCAAAAACCGTGTGTTGATCTTCGACACCACCTTGCGTGACGGCGAACAATCGCCCGGCTGTTCCATGAATCTGGAAGAAAAGCTGCGCATGGCGCGCCTGCTTGATGATATGGGCGTGGATATTATCGAGGCGGGCTTTCCCATCGCCTCCCCCGGGGATTTCGAAGCGGTGAACGAAATCGCCAAAGTGATCAAACGTGCCACCGTGTGTGGTTTATCCCGTGCCATCGAACGCGATATCGATGTGGCGGGGGATGCGTTGAAACCCGCCAAAAACCCGCGCATCCACACCTTCATTTCCACATCCCCGCAACATATGCGCTATCAATTACAAATGGATGAAGAGCAGGTTCTGGAATCCGTTGTGGCCTCCGTCACCCGCGCGCGGCGTTATACGGACAATGTCGAATGGTCGGCCATGGATGCCACGCGCTCGGATTGGGATTTCCTGTGCCGCGCCATCGATGCCGCCATCCGTTCCGGTGCCACCACCATCAACATTCCCGATACGGTCGGCTATGCCGTGCCAACGGAATATGCGGAACTGATTACCTATATCCGCAATACCGTGACCGACATCGACAAATGCATAATCTCCACCCATTGTCACAATGACCTTGGCTTGGCGGTTGCCAACTCTCTGGCCGGTGTATCGGCGGGGGCGCGGCAAATCGAATGCACGATCAACGGGATCGGTGAACGCGCGGGCAACGCCGCGCTGGAGGAGGTCGTGATGGCCCTCAAAACCCGTGCCGACCGCCTGCCATTCGATTGCGGGGTGGATTCGACGATGATTACAAAAGCCTCCCGTACGCTGGCCACCACGATTGGATTCAGCGTACAACCGAACAAGGCTATCGTAGGCGCGAATGCCTTCGCCCATGAATCCGGCATCCATCAGGACGGCGTTTTAAAAAATGCCTCCACGTACGAAATCATGACGCCGGAATCCATCGGCCTTACCCGCTCGGAACTGGTCTTGGGAAAACATTCGGGCCGTCATGCGCTCAAATCCCGTGTGGCCGAACTGGGTTACGAACTGGGCGATAATGCACTCAACGACCTCTTCAAACGCTTCAAGGATCTGGCCGATAAAAAGAAACAGGTCTTCGATGACGACATTATCGCGTTGATCGAAGATACGGTGGGTACACAAGATGATGCCATCCGCTTTGTTTCGTTGCAGGTGGTGGCGGGGACAACGGGGCCGCAGACGGCGGAGCTTGTTTTGACCCTCAATGGCGAAGAAAAATCCGCCAAGGTCGAAGGCAACGGTCCCGTGGATGCGATCTTTAAAGCCATCCGTGCGATTGTTCCGCACGAAGACGCGCATTTACAGCTGTATCAGGTTCACGCCGTGACGGGCGGAACGGATGCGCAGGCCGAAGTCACCGTGCGTTTGGAAGAAAACGGAAAAACCGTGAACGGGCAGGGGGCGGATGCGGATACGCTGGTGGCGTCCGCACGGGCCTACATTCATGCGCTGAACAAACTCGTGACCAAACGGGCGAAGACAAAACCGGACGAAGCCGCCGCGTAATATTCGGTTGTTGATAAAGCGCGTAATCCGTATGCGGGTGACTTCCATGGTCTCCTGCGTGCACGGTAACTTTGGGAACATTGATTCGCTCTTACCAAAGGTTCCCCCATGAAAAAATTTCTAATGTTCAGTGTTGCCCCGGCTTTTGTCGTATAAAGCCGGGGTGATCCCCTGTTGAAAAAGGAAAAACCCATGAAAAATACATTGAAACACAGCCTGTTGGCCGTTGCGGCCGTTATCGCGTCCACACCCGCATTTGCTGCGGACACGACATCGCCGCGTATACCAACCAAGGGCACCAAATCCTATCAGGTCTCCCGCAGCCAGCCGTCCACAACCGAGGAACAGCAAGCCACCGCGGAAACCGCCAACCCGCAGGACATTGCGCCGGCTGCCGGCGCGACGGATGACCAAAAAGCCGACAAGGGCTTCAACCTTCGCGATGAAATGCGCTTGCCGCGAAAAAACTAGGATTTCTTTACAGACGACATCGTGAATTCCAAACCGGCCGAAGCAAACGGTCGGTTTTTTTTATGGTGTGCAAGTCCATGGTAAAAAGCCGTTTTTCATTTTGGGCCTTTCGCGTTCCCGAAAACTTTAGTACTCTGTTAACCAATTTATCTTAAGTTTTCTTATCAGACATTAACACTTTCAACCCGTTCTTGAGGCTGCACATGCTCAACCCGCTCGCGCGCATGAAAATATCCAAAAAACTTCCCTTGATCATGATTGTCCTGACGGCTTTGAACGTGTTCGCCGTGAGCTACTTGCAAACACACTTGATGCACAAACAAGCAAATCAAACCACGATGAATTCGTTGGGCGCACACCAATCCGAGGTTGCCTCGGAATTGACGGCCTATCTGGATTCCATCCGCGATGATGCCATCATTCTGGCGGACAGCGATTATGTGCGTCAGGCGATCGTGGATTTTGATGCGGGGTATAAGGCTCTGGGCGCGGAACCGACGCAACAGCTCCAGAAAATCTACATCGATGACAATCCCAATAAAGTGGGCGAAAAAGATAAAATGGATGAAGCACCCGATGGCTCGCTCTATTCCATGGTCCATGCAAAATACCATCCGTGGTTTCATAAGATCCAGCAAACGCGTGAATATTACGATATATTTTTGTTTGATCGTGAAGGGAACAATATCTACACGGTGTTTAAGGAACGCGATTTTTCGACCAGTATGATAAACGGCCCGTGGAAAGACACGGATCTTGCTCGTTCGTTCAAAGAGGCCAAAGAAAATCCCAAAAAGGATGCCTTCCATTTTTACGATTTTGCGGAATACGCACCGAGCAACAACGTCCCGGCCAGCTTTATCTCCGTTCCGGTTCTGGATCATAACGGCGAATTCATGGGCGTTCTGGCCTTCCAGATGCCGGCCGGAAAAATCAATGCGTTGTTCAAAGATACCGATGAGATCGGCAAAACGTCGGCCATGTATCTTGTCGGTCAGGATCATTTGATGCGCACGGATTACCGGTTCTCCGAAGAGCCGACCACACTGAAGATGAAGATCGAGGAAGAATCCGCCAATGAAGCGCTTGAAGGAAAAAGTGGTTCTTCGTTGGAATTAGACGAACACACGAAAAAAGAGGCTTTTACAGTCTATCGACCCTTTGAATTCGGCGGTGTGAAATGGGCCATGATTACGGAAGTGCTGGCGGAAGAGGCATTGGCAGAGTTTTATCACATCGAAAAAATTGCCATTGTCAGCTCTTTGGGAATCTTGTTGCTGATTGGCTTCATCAGCATCGGATATGCCCGCAGTCTCACGAAGCCAATCAAAAGTATGGTCTCTTCCATGAAAACGCTGGCCGATGGGAATAATAATATCAGCGTGCCTTCGCTGGATCGTCATGACGAAATCGGCGATATGGCCAAGGCCGTGCAGGTGTTCAAGGAAAACGCCATTGAAATGGAACGGATGGAAGCAGAACAGGAAAAGGCAAAGATCCGCGCGGAACAGGAAAAACGTGCGGCGATGAACAAACTCGCCGACAATTTCGATTCGCGGACATCGACGGTGATCATGTCCTTGACCTCTGCGGCACAGCAAATGCAGCACGCGGCGGAAAAGATGACGGATGCCTCGGATCGCACCTCCGAAATCAGCAGCGCGGTGGCGGCGGCGGCGACGGAGGCCGATGCCAACGTGCAAACGGTGGCGGCGGCAACCGAAGAATTGACGGCCTCCGCACAGGAAATCGCACAACAAATCAACATGGTCGCCAACATGGCCAACCATGCCTCCGATGAAGCCGAAAATACCAGCAAAGAGGTCAAGGATCTTCAGGAAATGGCCGTATCGATCGGTGAAGTCGTCGGCGCGATCAAGGACATCGCCGAACAGACGAACCTGCTGGCTCTCAACGCGACCATCGAAGCCGCGCGTGCGGGTGAGGCCGGGAAGGGCTTCGCGGTTGTTGCGGATGAAGTGAAAAAACTGGCCAATGAAACGGCCCAGAAAACAGAACAGATCGATGAGCGCGTCACGGCGATTCAGGCGGCGATCAATTCCAGCGTCGAAGCGATGGATAAGATTATCCGCAACGTCAAGAAGATCGATGAAGCCACGACGTCTGTGACGGCCGCCGTGGAAGAACAGAATGCCGCAACGGGGGAAATCGGCCGCAACGTGGCCGAGGCATCGACCGGAACGCAGCAGGTTTCACAAAACATCGTGACGGTGCAGGAAAACGCCTATCAAACGGGTGAAGAATCCAAAACTGTTCTGGGGGCTGCGGGCGAACTCGCCAAACTTTCTGTGGAATTGCGGACACAGGTCGCATCGTTCCTGGCTGAAATCCGTTCCGATGATTCCGCACAGAAAAAAGACGGCGAAATCAGATTGGCACAGGCGGCGGAATAAACCCGCCTGCCCACTCCCCCGATCAGCCACGCTGTTGCAGGGCGGCTCGGTGGGGTTGTTCGTCGTCCTGTGCATAGGTATCGCCTGATGCATGCGGCCCGCGCGAAATTTTCTCCCGCAAACTTTCCAGGTCTAGAAAATAATCGGCTTGGCGGCGCAACTCGTCGGCCACCATCGGCGGGCTCGATTCAATCGTGCTGACGACGGTGACACGTACGCCTTTTCGTTGAACGGATTCGATCAGACGGCGGAAATCGCCATCGCCGGAAAACAGGATGATATGGTCCAGATGGTCGGCCATCTCCATGACATCGATGGCAAGTTCGATGTCCATGTTGCCTTTGATCTTGCGGCGGCCCTGTGAATCCACAAACTCCTTGGTCGGTTTGGTAACCATGGTGTAGCCGTTATAATCCAGCCAGTCGACCAAGGGGCGGATCGGCGAATAATCCGCATCTTCGATCAGCGCGGTGTAATAAAACGCCCGCACCAGCCGCCCGCGTGATGCGCCCCAGGACAGCAACTTCCGGTAATCGATGTCGAATTCAAGGCTGCGCGCGGCGGCGTAAAGATTCGAGCCGTCAATAAACATGGCGACCTTGTCCTGCCCGTAAAAAGGGATGTTGTTTTCTTCGGATTTCATGCCCTGTCCATGTCTTGACGGTTTGTATGCCTGTCCCATAAAGGTACCTAAAATATTAGTCCGGCCTTATATTAGGGGAACTCTCATATGTCCATCTAAAAATGCTTCGGGCCGTGATTGGTTCCCTTGAATAAAAAACTTGCGTCGATCCGCCAAAATTCCTATACCTAGCCAGCTATTTAGTCTTTCAGGAAGGAATTTCCATGGCCCGCGTGACCGTCGAAGATTGCATTGAAAAAGTTTCGAACCGTTTTGAACTCGTCATGGTGGCAGCCCAACGCGCGCGCCAGATTGGTGCCGGTGCCGGTCTGACGCTGGACCGTGACAATGACAAAAACCCGGTTGTGGCGTTACGCGAAATTGCCGAAACCACGGTTGATGTGGATACGTTGAAAGAAGAAATTATCCGTGGAAAACAAAGGATTATCGCCCTTGATGACGATGGCGAAGATGTGGTGGATTCCATGGAAGGCGAAGAAGAATGGAAAGCCATGGCGCGCAGCGCGACCATCGATATGGCTGCCGATGAAGACGATGAGGATGATGATTCCGAACCCGGTCTGGAAGATATGGCCGGCGGTGACGACATCGAAGAATAGGGCCTCTTGCCCTTCCAAAACAAAGGCCGCCTTTGCGGCCTTTTTCTTTTTCTATCAGCGGCTTATATGCATCGTCCCCGAAATAACCCGTGCTTTTGCATCCGCGTTGTGTTAGTTTATTCAGAAGAATCAAACCTTTAAGGGATAAATATCGCCGATGGCCTTGGCAACCAAGCTCCTCGATCAGGTGCGGGCCTATAACCCCGAATTCGATGGCGCGGTCATCGAAAGTGCGGCCGAATTCGCAAAAACGATGCATGAAGGCCAGACCCGCGCATCCGGAGAACCGTATTACACCCACCCGCTGGAGGTTGCCGGTATTCTGGCCGACATGAAGATGGATACGGCCACGCTTCTGACCGCGATCCTCCACGATACGCTCGAAGACACACCCGCGACCTATAAGGACTTATCGGGAAAATTTGGCAAGGAAGTCGCCGACCTTGTGAACGGCGTGTCAAAACTCACGAAAATCGAAAGCCAGACGGTCGAAGGAAAACAGGCGGAAAATTTCAGGAAGCTCGTGCTCGCCATGTCCGAAGACATCCGTGTGCTTCTCGTCAAACTCGCCGACCGGCTTCACAACATGCGCACGCTGGGGGCTTTCGATCGCCCGGATAAACAACGCCGGATCGCCCGCGAAACGCTGGAAATCTATGCGCCGCTCGCCGAACGGATCGGTATGCACAAGGTCAAGGAAGAACTCGAAGACCTCGCTTTTGGTTACTTGAATCCCGAAGCACGCGAAAGCATCGCGGCACGGCAGAGCTTCCTGCGCAAGGAAGGAAAAGATGTCGTCAAAAAAATCATCGGCGATTTACAGGACCTTTTGAAAACGGCGGACATTCGTGCCGAAGTCACGGGCCGTGAAAAAACCCGCTATTCCATCTGGAAAAAAATGCAGCGGAAGAATGTGGCGTTCGAACAGCTCTCGGACATCATGGCTTTCCGGATTGTCGTGGATAGCATCGAAGAATGTTATCATGTGCTTGGCATCATCCATTCAAATTTTCCGGTGGTGCCGGGACGGTTCAAGGATTTTATTTCAACGCCCAAACCCAATGGCTACCGCTCCATCCATACCACCGTCATCGGCCCTGAAAACCAGCGCATCGAAATCCAGATCAGAACGCTGGACATGCACTCCGAAGCCGATCTGGGCGTTGCCGCGCACTGGTCTTACAAACAGGGCCAGAAAACGGATTTGACGGACATCAAAAAATTCCGCTGGTTGCGTGAACTGCTCGAAATTATGGAGCAGGAATCAAAACCCGAAGATTTCCTGGAAAACACGAAACTCGAACTCTTCGCGGACCAGGTTTATGTGTTCTCCCCAAAAGGCGATCTTGTGGAATTGCCGAACGGGGCCACGCCTGTGGATTTTGCCTATGCTGTGCATTCGGGCGTGGGCGATAAATGCGTGGGCGCGAAAATCAACGGGCGCATCGCGCCGCTGAATACCAAACTGGTCAATGGCGATCAGGTGGAAATCATTACCTCCAAAACGCAAACACCCTCTCCGACATGGGAACGCTTTGTGGTAACGGGAAAAGCACGCTCGCACATTCGCCGCTTTATCCGCGCGCAGCAACGCACCGAATACATCACGCTGGGCCAGGCGATGCTGAAAAAGATATTTCAGCAAGAAGGCTATGATTACACCGACAAGGCGGTAGCGGGAATTGTCCAGCAAATGCGCGTTGAAAACGTGGATGATATTTTCGCCAATATCGGATCGGGCCATTTTATTGCTAAGGATGTGTTCAAGGCGATCTTCCCCGCCCATAAGACGGAGGCCGTGACCGCCAATCTTGAAAACGATCCGGACAAGGTTGCCTATGCCAAACGCCCCGATGGCAAACCGATGCCGATCAAGGGGCTTATCCCCGGCATGGCCGTGCATTTCGCGCGCTGTTGCCACCCGTTGCCGGGTGACCGGATTGTCGGGATCGTGACGACCGGGAAGGGCGTAACCATCCATACGATCGATTGCGAAACGCTGGAAACCTTTGCCGATACGCCCGAACGCTGGATCGATGTGTCATGGGGCGAAGGGCCGGATGCGCCAGAGGCCCATGTGGGCCGTCTTCAGGTGACGATCACGAACGAAGCGGGGGCGCTGGCCGCGCTCACCACCGTCATCGGCAAAAACGGTGGGAACATCACCAACCTGAAAATAACCAACCGGACGCTGGATTTCTGGGACATGCTGCTCGATGTATATGTCCACGATACGAAACACCTGAACGATATTATCGCGGCCTTGCGCGCCACGCCGCAGGTGGCTTCCGTCGAACGGGCCCGCGGACGGTAAGTAACGGTAAAAAGGTTGTCGCCGCCCCGCTGGCGGTATATATAACCCCCCTGTGAACAAATCAAAGACGATCAGTCACCATGATTTTAAAACGCCGCTCGGCAGAAACTTTATTTCAAAAGGCACGTAATCTTGTCTGGCCGCGGATGGGTTGGCGCCGCGTTGCCGTATATTACAAACACCGTACGGTTCGCATTCCTGACAGCGAATATTCGATTGCCGCGGGTCTTGCCTTCGGCTGTGCCATATCATGGACGCCGACGTTCGGTCTTCATCTGATACAATGCGCAATTTTCAGCGTGCTCGCGCGTGCCAACTGGATAGCGTCTTTCTTGGGTTCGGCCTTCGGCAATCCATGGACCACGCCTGCATTGATGTTTATTTCCTACCATGTTGGGAAAGCCTTGTTTATAGGTACGGGACACGAAGCCTATATCATGCCCGCGGCAGATAAGACCTTCGGTGATTTCATAAAAACCATTCACGAAAACGGCTTGTCATGGGAATTGGTGCGTGAAAATTTCCGGGAATTCCTTTTGCCGACGCTGATCGGCGGCTACACAATGGCTCTGGCAACCTTCCCGCTTTTTTACTTCCCGTTTTATTTCATGGTGAAGGGTGCGCGCGCCGCCCGTAAAATGCGCATTGAAAACAAGGCGCACGAAAGAGCCGCCGAAATTACAGGGCAAACGGAATAGGATGGGACGTGATTATCGGGATCGGTAGCGATATTCTGGATGTACGGCGGCTGGAAAAAGTTCTGAACCGCTTCGGGGATCGTTTTATCGGGCGTTGCTTTACGGGGGAAGAACGGGCGCGGGCCGAACGCCGCCGCCCCGGTGGAACCCATGCGGCGACCTATGCCAAACGCTTTGCGGCCAAGGAAGCGGTATCTAAGGCATTGGGAACCGGCTTTTCCCACGGCGTATATATGAAGGACATCGGGGTGGTGAACGATCCTGCCGGAAAACCGTCGGTCGTTCTGACCGGCGGGGCCTTGTCCCGTCTCGAATTCCTGACCCCGGCGGGGAAAACGGCGCACATCCACTTGACCCTGACCGATGAGCCGCCCATGGTACAGGCGCAGGTGATTATAGAGGCGGATTAAGGAAAACCCTGTCTTCTGGCAATTCCCCCCGATATTCGCTAAAACAGCGGTTGAGAGAGCAAGGACGTATAACGTGAGCGATGACGCAGACAACAGCCTGAAAGCCCAGCATTCCAGAAAATTCGATACATCCGGGGAACAGGAAAGCGAAACCAGCGAATTCCTGAAAACAGCCGTTCTTGCGGTTCTGCTCGCGCTTTTTATCCGCACGTTCTTTTTCGAACCCTTTAACATCCCGTCGGGGTCGATGCTGCCGACCTTGCAGATCGGCGATTATTTGTTCGTCAGCAAGACCTCGTACGGCTATAGCAAATATTCCTTTCCCTTCGGCATGGCGGATTTTGACGGCCGTATGATGGAGGCACCGCCGCAGCGTGGCGATGTGGTGGTCTTTAAACTCCCCTCCGATCAACGCACAGATTACATCAAACGTCTGGTGGGCATGCCGGGCGATACGATCCAGGTGCGCCGCGGCCGTCTTTACATCAATGGCGAAATGGTGGACCGCGAACCCGTGGGCCTGACCCGTGTGGGGGCGCAGGAAGGCGGGAAAGAATCCGTCATGGAATATATCGAAACGCTGCCCGGCGGCGTGATGCATAAAATCTATGAAGAATCCGATTCCGGCAATCTCGACAACACGCCCTTATACGAAGTGCCGCCCAAACATTATTTCATGATGGGGGACAACCGCGATAATTCCGCCGACAGCCGCGTGATGGATCTGGTGGGCTTTGTGCCCGAAGAAAACCTGATCGGGCCCGCGCGCATCCTGTTCTTTTCGATCGACCAGAGCGCGGTGGTTTACAAACCTTGGACATGGTTTCAGGCAATCCGCTATGGCCGTATCCTGAAAAAGATCGAACCGATCCGCCCGGCGGAAGCGGCGGCGGAAAAGAAGGAATAGGCGGCCGTGAGCGATAAGAACCCGCTTTATGCGCTGGAACAAAAGCTGGGCTACCGGTTCAAAAATCCCGCCTATATGGAACAAGCCTTGACGCACTCCTCCATGACAGGCGCGGTCAACAACGAACGCATCGAGTTTCTGGGCGATCGTGTGCTCAACCTCGTGATGGCGCACACGCTCTTTGAACAATTTCCGCATGAAAACGAAGGCAGCCTCGCCAAACGCCATTCCGCACTGGTGCAAGGAACGATGCTGGCGGCGGTGGGCAATACCATCGGCATCGGTGATTTCCTGATCCTGTCCGAAGGCGAGCGCCATTCCGGCGGTGCCGAAAACGAAAACATCGTCTCCGATGCCATGGAAGCCATGCTGGGCGCGATCTTTCTGGATGGCGGGCTGGAATCCGCGCGCGGGGTGATCATCCGCTTGTGGGATAAATACATCCTTTCCCCCGCCGAAATCCATCAGGACCCCAAAACCGAATTGCAGGAATGGGTACAGGCGCGTAGCCTGCCGCTCCCCGAATACGATATTGTTTCCCGTACGGGCCCCGATCATGCGCCGCGCTTTGAAATCGAGGTGCGGGTGCAGGGCTATGATCCCGTACTGGCGGATGGGTCTTCGCGCCGTCAGGCGGAAAAAGAAGCCGCGCGGATCATGCTGAAAAAACTGAAAACCAAAGCATGACGGAAAATTCAAAAACCCGCTGCGGCTTTGCCACGATCATCGGCGCGCCCAACGCCGGTAAATCGACCCTGATCAACGCCATTGTCGGCGAAAAAGTTTCCATTGTTTCTTCCAAGGTGCAAACCACCCGCACGCGCGTGATGGGTATCGCGATGGAAGGGGATACGCAGATTGTGTTTGTGGATACGCCGGGACTTTTCAAACCGGGAAATGACCGGATGGAAAAGGCGATCGTTGCCGCCGCATGGGCAGGCGTCACGGAATCCGATCTTGTGGTTTTTGTCGTGGACAGTGTGAAGGGCTATTCACGCCCCGTGCGTACGATCATCGACCGTCTGAAATCCGTTCCGGGAAAAAAATACATTCTGGTTTTGAATAAGATTGACCAGATCCAGCGCGTAAAATTGCTAGAGCTGACCACCGTTTTGAACCAGGCGATGGATTTTGAATCCACCTTTATGATCTCCGCCAAAAATGATGACGGTGTGAAAGACCTTGTCAAACATATCGCAAAATTGATGCCCGAAGGGCCGTATCTGTATCCCGAAGATCAGATCGGCGAAATGCCCGTGCGTCTTCTGGCCGCCGAAATCACACGCGAAAAACTCTTCCGGGCGGTGCACGAAGAAATCCCCTATGACATCACGGTCGAAACCGAAAAATGGGAAGAATTCGATGACGGCAGCGTCAAGATCGATCAGGTTGTGTTCATCGCCCGCGAAGGCCAGAAAAAAATCATTCTGGGCAAGGGCGGGGATATGATCGGAAAGATCGGAACGCAGGCGCGCATCGAGCTCGAAGAAATTCTGGGGCATCGCGTGCATCTGAAAATTTTCGTCAAAGTTCGTGAAAACTGGAGCGAAGATTCAGAACATTACAAGATATGGGGACTGGACCACAGCGAAGACCCCGATGCCGACAAATTCTAAATGATTGTCATCCCCTAAAAAATTCGTTCGACATTTATGTGGATAAAGGAATCGCGATTCGCGGAAATTCTGGCGCGTGATTCTCACCCTTGTTATCTTCAACTCGTTCTCAGGAAACAAACAGATTTTCATTTTTGGCGGTAAACCGCCGGAAAAGGGAGTCAGGAGAAGGAAATCAGATGAGTTGGACCGACGAACGTGTTGCCCTGTTAAAACAGCTTTGGGGAGAGGGTAAAACGGCTGCCGAAATCGCAAAGGTTCTGGGCGATGGCATCACCCGTAACGCTGTGATCGGGAAGGCCCACCGCCTGAAGCTGTCTTCGCGCCTCTCGCCGATTCAGCAAAACGCGCCCAAGAAAACCAAGAACGACGCGCCGCCGCGCCTGCACAAACAACCGATGGTCAAAATGCCCGAATTCAAGGGCAAGGGCGTGGCCCTGATCGATCTGGATTCCCGCATGTGCCGCTGGCCGGTGGGGGATCCCAAGGAAGAAAACTTTAATTTCTGCGGCTGTGATGCCGTTGCGGGCCTGCCTTATTGCGATGAACATTGCCGGGTGGCCTATCAGGTGCCGACGCGTACCCGCACGCTCAAGGCCGAAGATTTCGAACAACAGGCCGGTGCGCCCACGGATTTCGACATCAAGCACGTCTCGAACGGCTGATACTCCTCGTATCGTTTAAGATTGATAAAACCGCTACGGCCATGTCCGGAGCGGTTTTTTTACGGGCTATGCGGGGTGGGTGATCAGGCGTTGTCGATCAGGTCGAAATCGGCGACCTCGCGGCCTTTTGCAACGCTACGGACCGTCATGCGGACCTTTTGGCCGGGGATCAGGATGGGAAGATTGTGCTTGTCGAGGCATGTCTTGTGAACGAACACGTCTTTTTGCCCGTCTTCGGGGATGATGAAACCGAATCCCTTGTCCGGTTTGTACCATTTGACCGTGCCTTCCATGATATGGAGTTCTTCACCCTCTTCACCGGGCAGGCGGTAGGAAATGGGCTCGGGGGCTTTTCCCTGTTCGAGCATTTCGCTGACCGATGTAACCAGCGCTCCCTTGGGCCCCTTGACGATGGAACACATCAACAGGGCTTCTTCGCCCAGCTCATGGATCCCGGCGTCTTGCAGGGTGGTGATATGGATGAACGCATCGCACGGGTCTTCTTCGGGAACGACGAAACCAAAGCCCTTTGTGCTGTTGAACCATTTCAATCTGGATTTCACCGGAAGGCTTTCCGGATCCATAGAGGTAGGTAATGCGGGTTTCATGGCCGAAGACAAGGAAAAATCCTCAATGTCCAAATAAAACGTGGTGAATACAAAATGAAGAAAACAACTCAGCGTACGCCAATCAATATATACCATCAAAATCAGGATGTTATCTAGCCCAAAACGTCATTTGCTGTAATGCAAAACAAAATCTCGTCTTCGCTTGTGTGTTTTGGTTTGGTGATGGCCTTTCAATCCTGATAAAATTTAGGAAAGAATAAGACAAACTTGTCTTTTGTTTTCAATGTTTTCGGGAAGAAAGAGATTTATCGCATGACAACGGTTTTCCCATCGCCGGGCCTCTACGCCCGTGCATATCCCGATGGCATACGATGGGATTCATCCATTGAATCCTATCCGGTCTTTCATATGCTTGAACAAACGGCGCGCGATTATGCTGTGCGTCCGGCGTTTGATTTTCTGGGTTTCAAAATGACCTGGGAACAGGTGCATGAAGAAGCGTTGCGCCTGGCCGCTTCGCTACAGGAAAAAGGGATCGGCAAGGGCCGCCGCGTAGGGCTTTTCCTGCCCAATTCGCCGTATTTTTTGATTGGGTACTACGCGATTTTGCGCACGGGTGCCACGGCGGTGAATTTCAACCCGCTCTATTCCGAACGGGAACTTGCCCATCAAATCAACGATTCCGGCACGGATACGATGATCACGGCCGACCTTGAGCTGCTTTATGGTAAAATGAGGACGATGTTCGGTCAAACCTGCCTCGAAAATCTGGTGGTTTGCCGCTTTCCCGACATTCTGCCGTTCCCGAAAAACCTCCTTTTTCCGTTGCTGAAGAAAAAGGACATGGCGCGGGTGGAACCCGCGGGTAACGTCCATTGGTATCATGATCTGATCCATCACAAAAACGTCCCCGCACCCGTGGACATCGACCCCGTCAATGATGTTGCGCTGTTGCAATATACGGGCGGCACAACGGGAACGCCAAAGGGGGCGATGCTCACGCACCTGAATATCGTGGCGAATGCGCAACAATGCGCGCTGTGGCTCAATACCGCACGAAAGGGTGAAGATAAAATGCTCGGCGTGCTGCCGTTCTTCCATGTGTTTGCGATGACCACCGTGATGAACTTTTCCGTTCTGAACGCGCTGGAAATCATAGCACTGCCGCGCTTTGAACTCGAAGCGACCTTAAAGCTCATTCACAAAAAGAAACCGCATTTCTTTCCCGCGGTTCCGGCCATTTATAACGCCGTCAACAATTACAAAAAACTTTCCAAATTCGATATTTCCTCACTCAAGGCCTGCATTTCCGGCGGCGCGCCCCTGCCGGTGGAGGTAAAAAAGGCGTTCGAAAAAAATACGGGCTGCATCGTGGTCGAAGGATACGGGCTGACCGAATCCTCGCCCGTTGTGTCCGCCAATCCTCTGGTGGGGGTGAACAAGGCGGGGTCAATCGGCCTCCCCTTACCGCAGACAACTGTTGAAATCATCAATCCGGATGATAAAACCACGCGCCTCCCCATCGGTGAACGCGGGGAATTGTGCGTGCGCGGGCCACAGGTGATGAAGGGATACTGGAACAAACCCGAAGAAACGCAGAATGTTTTAAAAGACGGTCTTTTATACACGGGCGATGTCGCGATCATGGATGAAGATGGCTATATCTTCATTGTCGATCGCCTGAAAGACATGATCATCACCAACGGGTATAACGTCTATCCCCGCAATGTCGAAGAAGCGATCTACCAGAATGACACCGTGGAAGAATGCATTGTCGCGGGCCTTCCCGATACCGCGCGCGGTGAAATTGTGAAGGCATGGATCAAACTGAAACCCGGCGAAAGTTTGAGCGCCGATCAGTTGAAAGAATTTTTATCCTCTCGCATTTCACCCATGGAAATGCCGCGGCAGATCGAATTCCGCGACCAACCCTTGCCCAAAACCATGATCGGAAAATTGTCCCGTAAAGACGTTATCGCGCAGGAAATGGCGAAGAAGTAACACCCAGTTGGTGCGCGTATTTCTCCAGTTTTTGGCAAAATGTGTCATCGAGTGGGATGCCGTTTTTCAAACGCTCTTGATACACGGCCTTGGCGCGCTCCCCCGGAATGCGGACGGGGTTTTGCACATCTTTGGGTTTTGCCGAACGGATATGCGCGATATAGCGCGCGGCTTCGTCCTGCATATGCGATAGCCCCGCAAAGAATGCGGGATTCCACAAAGTAATCAAAACATTGTTGGTTTCGGGTGTTCCTTCGGGGGCGGGGGGTGTCAGTCCGCCGGATAATCCGGAGACCAGCAAATCCACCATCATCGATAACGCAAATCCCTTGTGTCCGCCGAATGGCAAAATGGTGCCTTTGGGGTCTGAAAACAAAACATCGGTATCGGTGGTCAGATTTCCGTGTGCGTCCTGTAATTGTCCTTCGGGCACAGGCACACCTGCCATATGTGCAAGGCGGACTTTGCCCATCGCCGTCGCGCTCGTTGATAAATCGATCGTGAAATCATCGCCGTCTTTTAATGGAATGGAAAAGGCCATCGGGTTCGTGCTGGTGCGGGCTTCAATCCCGCCATGCGGGGCCACCATCTGGAAGGTACCGTTGTCATTCACGGCCATGAACGCCGCAAATCCTCTTTGCGCGGCCATTTCCACCCATTCACCCAACCGTCCGACATGGGCGGAATTTACTATGGCCCCGCTCACCACGGCTTGTGTCTTTGCCTTTTCAAACAAGGCATCTAGCAACCGCGGCATCTGCACTTGTCCCAATCCCAATCCGGCATCGGCGTGAAGGGCGTTTGGCGTTTCATTCAGGATGGACAGTGCCGCGCCGCTGACAATCATGCCCGCCTTGCGCTGTTCTATATACTGACGAATACGCACAATGCCGTGGGAATCGTGCCCCATCAGGTTGGACAGGATCAGGCTTTTTGCGGTGGCCTTGGCTTCATCGCCCGTAAACCCGCCGGCCTCTAACAACGCTGTGGCATACGCCTCAAGCGGCTTGGCGGAAACAAAAATCATCCGCGCAACGCCGCACCGCATTTGGCAATGACGGCCTCGACAATCTTTTTTGAAATGCCTTCGATCTCCGCATCGGACAATGTTTTGTCTTTTGGCTGGATCGTGACATTGACCGCGATGGATTTTTTTCCCTCTTCCACGCCCTTGCCCTTGTACACATCGAAAATTTCGACGCGTTCGATCATTTTATCGGGGCTGCGGGCGGCGCGGATAATATTCTCCGCCTCCACCGCATCATCGACGAGGAATGCAAAATCGCGGTTGACGGGCTGGAACGGGGAAAGCACCAGCAATGGTTTTCCGGTCGTTTTCTTTTTCATCTCGGGCGTGTTGTTGAGGAAAGCCTCGAACGCGGCCACGGGGCCTTTCACATCCATGTCCTCCAGAACGCCGGGGTGCATTTCCCCGAAATAGGCGAGCACGTTTTTACCCAAACGCAAGCTGCCCGAACGTCCCGGGTGGTAATAATCGGGCGCATCGCGGGAAACCTGCAAATTGCCCACGGGTGCTCCTGCTGCGGCAAGGGCGGCCATCGCATCGGCCTTTGCATCCATCGCATCGACGGCGCGGTGCGCTTGCGCCCCTTCCCAATGGCGGGTGCCAACGGCCACATGGCGGATACCGGCGGCCACGGTGGCCTGCCCATCCACCTTCGCGCTTTGGAATGCGGGGCCAACCTCGAACAACGCGGCATTCGCATATCCGCGGTCCATGTTTTTCTGCGCGGCGCGGATCAGGTTGGGCAAAATGCTCGGGCGCATTTGCGTCAATTCCGATGAAATCGGGTTGGTCAGGGCGAGTGCCGGATTGTCGTTCGATCCGAACAGGCGGGCGGTCTCCGCATCCATGAACGACCATGTCACGCATTCATACAAACCGCGGGCGGCCAGGGCGGACCGGGCTTTGCGCGATCTTGCGCAATTTTCGGTTTCGGCGGCCCCGGATACCGCGCCATCGGCATGGACGGGCAAGGTGGGAATGGAATCAAACCCGATCACACGGATAACTTCTTCGACGAGGTCGGCCTTGCCCTGCACATCGGCGCGCCAGCTTGGCGGGACGGCGTTCTTTCCTTCGAACGTAAAGCCGAGCGATTTCAAAATATCGATCTGCTTTTTTTCGTCCACTGCCACACCGGACAGTTTTTCGGTATAGGCAGGATCAAACGGATAGGATCGTTTCCAGTCCGGCACGCTGCCCGCAACAAACACATCCGATGCCTCACCGCCGCAAAGATCGACGATCATCTTGGTGGCCAGCTCCATACCGGCAATCGTGAAGGCGGGATCGATGCCGCGCTCGAACCGGTACCGCGCATCCGAAATGATATCGAGCGCGCGGCCCGTCTTTGCCGTGCGATAGGGGTCGAAATACGCGCATTCCAGATACACATCGACGGTGCCGTCATCCACGGCGGTGCCGGTTCCGCCCATCACGCCGCCAAGGCCGATAACGCCGGACTCATCGCACACAACGGTCATACCGTCATCGAGCGTATAGGTCTTGTCGTTGAGCGCTTCCAGCGTCTCGCCCTTTTTCGCGGCGCGGACGGTGATGTTGCCTTTTAGTTTCTTGGCATCGAAAACGTGCAAGGGGCGGCAGGAATCGATTGAAAAAAAGTTCGTGACATCGACGAGGCGCGAAATCGGGCGCAGGCCGATGGCTTTTAATTTGTTTTGCAGTTCGGCGGGCGATGCGCCGTTTTTCACGCCGCGAATATACCGCCCCAAAAAGACGGGGCAGGCGTCGGCCGCATCGATCTTTACCGACACCGGGTTTTTGAACGCGCCTTTCACGGGCGATGCATCTTTTTCTTTCAATGTGCCGATCCCTGCGGCGGCAAGGTCGCGGGCCACGCCCAAAATACCGGCGCAATCCGCGCGGTCGGGTGTCACGGCAATGTCGATCACCACATCGTTCAATCCGTACAATTCCGCAAACGGTGTTTGCAGCGGCGTATCCGCCGGCACTTCGATAATCCCGTCATGATCATCCGATAATCCCATCTCGCGTTCGGACACCATCATGCCATTCGATTCCTGTCCGCGGATCACGCCTTTTTTCAATGTGATACCGGTGCCCGGAATGAATGATCCATCGGGGGCGAACACGCCCTTCATCCCTTGCCGCGCATTCGGCGCGCCGCACACGACCTGTAATTTTTCTGATCCCGTATCGACGATCAAAACTTTCAACCGGTCGGCATCGGGGTGCTTTTCGGCTTTTTCAACATAGGCGACTTTGAACGGCGCGAAGGACGCGGCCTTGTCTTCAACGCTTTCAAGCTCGAGCCCAAGGGCCGTGAGCTTGGTTGTGATCTCTTCGATCGATGCGTTGGTGTCCAGATGTTCCTTGAGCCAGGAAAGCGTGAATTTCATGTCATAACCTATGTTTTTTCAGATGGTTATGTAACGTGAAAATGCGTTGAATTCCAAGTGTTTTGTTAAAGTTTGGCGGTGAGGTAGCCAAGGACCTGGGGGCCCAATGGGACGGCAACAAACCCTGTTGCTTTAAGCTCGGGGCAGTCTTCGGGTTCGAGAGTGTGCAAGGTTTCGCTCACACGGGGCTCGGATTTGATCGCGCCATCAAAGATCTCCCCCAAGTAACGTATTAAAGTCCTGCTGTTGGTATCGCTTGTGGTAAAAACCAGACGATTGCCTTCGGGGCCGTCAATTACGTGCGGGCCGGCCTCAATTCCGGATTCAATCTTAAGCCCCAGTGCCAATCCTTCCGCCGCATGTTCAAGATCTGCCCTAAAACCGTTCGTGAAAGCGTTCATGCTGTCTCCCTGCATACTACATATGCATAATATGCAAGGAAAATGGCGCAATGCAACAGATATTTTGCAGTTGCGAAGGGTTATTTGGCCCCCGTGGCCCGGTTTGGCCGATCCAGCGGGTCAAACCCGTAATGATCCAGCCAGCGGGCATCGGATTCGAAGAAGGTGCGCAAGTCCGGAATCCCGTATTTCAGCATGGCAATCCGTTCGATCCCCATGCCAAAGGCAAAACCTTGGTACTCGTCGGGGTCAACGCCACAATTTTTCAAAACATTGGGGTGCACCATGCCGCAGCCGAGGATTTCGAGCCATGAATCACCCGCGCCGATTTTCAAATCGCCGCCTTTGCGCGAACACCCAATATCCACCTCCGCGCTCGGTTCCGTGAACGGGAAGAAAGACGGGCGCAAACGAATGGGCAGATCGTCCACCTCGAAATACGCGCGGCAAAAATCCATCAGGCATCCTTTGAGGTGGCCCATATTGATGTTCTTATCAATCAGCAACCCTTCGCACTGGTGGAAAACCGGCGTGTGGGTCATGTCGTAATCGGAACGGTACACACGGCCCATACAGATCATCTTGAACGGCGGCTTCTTTCCCATCATATGGCGGATCTGCACGGTGGAGGTGTGCGTGCGGAGCAGCTTTTTCGCGGCTTCGCCTTTCTCGTCACCATCGTCTGGCAAATAGAACGTATCGTGCATTTCGCGCGCGGGGTGCCCTTGCGGGAAATTCAGCGCGGTAAAATTGTGCCAGTCATCTTCGATGTCCGGCCCTTCGGCCAGTTCAAATCCCATATCGCCGAAAATGGTGATGAGTTCGTCCATCGTCTGTGAAATCGGGTGAATGGTACCCTTCGCATCGGGGCGGGTGGACAGCGTAACATCGATCGTCTCGCGCCCCAGTTTTTCGGCCATGGCCTGTTTTTTCAAGGCACCTTCTTGTTTGTCGATCAGGGCGGCGACCTCGTCTTTGAGCGCGTTGATCGCGGCACCGAAATTCTTGCGCTCTTCGGGGTCCATCTGGCCAAGGCTTTTCATCAGGTCCGTGATACGGCCTTTTTTCCCGAGCGCGTTGATGCGCGCTTCTTCAAGGGACTGGAGGTCGTTGGCGGCCGCAATGCTTTGTGTCAGTTCGGCTTTTAATGTGGCGATATTCTGTGTCATGGAGGCTTTTATAGACCAGAAAACCCTATAAATTCCAGTGCTTTTCGAGGAGCGGGCGCACCTCGTGCAGCTTCTGGATGATATAATCGGCCTTATATTTCTCCAGCCGGGCGGGGGAGAGCAGGCCCCCCGCGATACTGATGCCGAGCAGGCCGAGCCGTTTGGCCAGCTCCGGTTCTTCGTGCGAATCCCCGATGATCAGGGTGTTTTCGGGGGCAAAGCCGTGCTCTTTCATATAGGCTTCGAGGCGGATTTGCTTGGAAAGCCCTTGCGTGATTGTTGCCCGTTCGGGGTTGCCGGAGATGTGTTTCATATAGGGGGTGATACCCAGACGCTCCACATCGGCGTTCAGATTGTCCTGCAAATGGTTGCTCAAAACCATGGAATGTACGCCGCGTGTTTCCAGCCAGTCCAGCAAATCGAACGCACCGTCCGCGATATCGCAGGTGTGATAGCGGGATTCATAGGCGGCGATATAGGCCATGCTTTCTTCTTCGGCGTGTTTTAAATACACATCGGCCGAAACGCCCATCCGTTCGTAAAAGTGGATCAGGGGAAAGGAAAAATTTTCCTGCATCGTCAAAAGATCGATGGGGCCGATCCCGAATTTTTCCAACACCGCGTTGGTTGCATACAGCGTGGCCGTCGTGTCGTCGAACAGCGTTCCGTTCCAGTCAAATACAGCAAGATAGGTCATGTCCGTTTATGTAGCGGACATTGATGGAAAAGGAAACAGCCCCATTCGGGACTGCTTAAAAAAATCAATCAAAGTTGGGGGCACAAGTAATACCGCTGCCGCCGGTTTTTGTGCCTGTGCCGATTTCCGATCCGTGGCTTCCCGATGTTCTTACCACATGACCGCCGCCGGAACGCGGTGGCGGTGTGGGCTTTTCCGTCTCCGGCCCGACCAGCGTTTCATGAAGGTCGGTCAGCCGCGCATGGCTGCCCGCCGGGCTTCCTGTTTGTGTTGTCCCGGGCGGTTTATAAAATCCGCCAAAATGTTCTTCAAAAAACGCGCGTAAACCCATGCCGTCCTCCTTATGTAATATACCCCTTTCTTAGCTGCAATCTGCGCGTTTATGCAAGAAAAAATCCGGCCCCCCGCGGTTTTATGATAGAATGTCTCCATCAACGCCATATTTGCGTCCGCCGCCTTTTTAAGGGCGGTTTTTTTATGGCGGACGGTGCGGCGACTAAAAAAAAATCAGGATCAACACAAGCAACATTAACGCTTTAAACGCCCGAACCAGCGAACGAACTATTCTGTGAAGCAACATTAACAATGGGGCCAATAAAAAAGGGCCACCTGTGGGGCAGCCCTTTTTCAATCTTGTCTCAAAAGACGCTTACGCGGCTTTTTTCGCCTGGCTGTTCGTGGCGGCGGCCTGTGCGGCTTTGGCCAGTACGGCAAAGGCTTCCGGATCATGGATCGCCATTTCGGACAATACTTTGCGGTCCAGTTCGATACCGGCATTCGTCAAACCGTTCATGAACGTGGAATACGTCATGCCGTTCAAACGGGCGCCGGCATTGATACGCTGGATCCACAGGGCGCGGAAATTGCGTTTCTTTTGCTTGCGGCCGATATAGGCGTATTCGCCTGCGGCTTCGTACGATTGCTTGGCGGTACGGAAACAGCTGTTGCGGCGTCCGTAATGGCCTTTCACGGCTTTGATAAACTTGCGGTGACGGGCGTGGGCGCGGGGGCCTCCTTTAACGCGTGCCATTATTTACTCTCCTTCTTTGCAGGGGATTTTGCCTTTTTGGTCGTGGTCTTCGCGGCCTTGCAGTAAGGCATGAAGCTCTTGACCACTTTGGCGGCATCGCCGGGGGCCATCGTGTCCGTGCCCTTGGCTTTACGCTTCATGGATTTGGGTTTTTGCATCAGGCGGTGGCCCTTGGAGGCCTGCTTGAATTTTACTTTCCCGGACGACGTCAGGGAAAAGCGCTTTTTGGCGCTGCTTTTCGTCTTCATCTTCGGCATTTCTATCTCCTTGAAAAGGTTCAATAATCTGTGATCGAGGCAGCCGATATGTAAAGCCAGATCACACCAGAATGGGGGTATATAGCGGCTTTTGGCCCCGCAAATCAAGCATATTTGTCCAGAAACTGCCGCACATGCCGGATGGCCATGTCGCGGTGGCGGGGGTCGGGAAAACCCGTTTTTCCATCGGCGTAGGATGTGATGTCGATTCGCAGCGCATTGAAATGGTTTTTGATCACATCGATGTTGGCGGGGTCAAAGGCGGGATCTTTTGCGCCGTATTGGATCTGGACGGGGAATTTCACGCTTTTCTTTAAGGTGCCGGCGTCGTATTTGCGCAAATCTTCGATCAGGGCGGCGCGCTCGGCGGGGTTTTTATGATCTTGCGGCGTTTCTAACTCGAAATAAATCAAACGGTCCCCGGGTGTCCCTTCCGGCTGCGGCTGGACAACGGGCCAGAACAAAAAGACCATCACGGTGTCATCGTTGGCGGTTTCAAGGGCAAGCGGTGTTGCCATGCCGGATGCAACGAACAGGAATTTTTGAAACCCTTTCACACGGGCCCAGTGCAGGACATCCTGGATGTTCCGCCGGGCGATTTCGAGGGTAAAGGTCTGTGCATCGCCATCGCTTTCCCCGAAACTTTCGAAATCGAAGGTCAGGGTCTGAAGTCCGTGATCATCGAACGGAACGCGCAGTCCGTTGTAAAAATCATCGTGCTCCTGTGAATAACCGAACGGCAGATCGTGCAAAAAGATCACAAGCGTTGCGGCTTTTTCATTGGTGGAGGTCTCATCGGGGGAGCCCAGATAGCCGCTGAGCTCATACCCTTCATTTCCCGTGCGGATAAAAACGGGGTCCAGTCTCATTCTGGGTTCGAATCCTTGCGGGCAAGCGGGGAGGCATACTGGATTTCCAGATCCCACGGAAAATGGATCCACGTATCTTGCGATACCTCGGTGATATAGGTATCGACGGTGGGCTCGCCCTTGGGTTTTGCGTACAGGCATGCGTAATGTGCCTTGGGGAAATGTTCGCGGATGATGCGGAACGTGCCGCCCGTATCGACCAGATCATCAACCACGATCCATCCCTCCCCCTGGCTTTCGATGCCGGCGGGCATTTTCAGGATGTTGGATTTTCCCATATCCTTAACGTCATAAGTGGAAATACAGAATGTTTCGACGATCAGGACTTCGAGCTCGCGCGCCATGATGCACGCGGGCACCAGCCCGCCGCGTGTGATGGCCAGAACGCCTTTCCATTTGCCGCCTTCCAGCGGGCCCTTGTCGAGCAGCCGCCAGGCCAGGGCCTTGGCGTTCCTGTGCATTTCATCCCACGATACGGGAAAATCTTTTCGATAGGTGCTGTGGTCGCCCATAAATGCTCCTTGAAATCAATGTGTTCCATCTATAGCGCATTGGGCGGCATCCTACAATCGCGCCCGTTTGTTTTTGGGGATTTTATAAGGGCGGGGATATGATCGGCGCGGCGGGTTTGCTAGGCTGGCACAGTTCGAAAATCGCACAGGATATTTCATGAAATTCGTTTGTCTGCTTACAGGGTTGTTTTTGGGGATCTGGGGTCTTGCGCCGGTGTTCGCGCAAAATGCCGTGACATTATCTTCCCCTGCCACGCCCCCGCCCGTGGTGCTGGAATTGTTCAGCAGCCAAGGATGTGCGTTTTGTCCGCCGGCCGATGCGCTGATGGGGCAAATGGCACAACAGGACGGGATCATCGGCCTTTCCTGCCATGTTGATTATTTTGGCATCAAACAAAATTCGCTGGGCAAACATTTTTGTACGCAACGCCAAAACGACTATAACCGCCTGATCGGCACGGGCCCGCGCTATACGCCGCAACTGGTGGTGAACGGGCATTATGATGTGATCGGTTATGAAACGAACAAAGTGAATGCCGCCATTTTAAAAGCGCGCGGGGATAAGATCACGCCCATTGATATTGTTCCGACAGGGGTGAACGGATACAGCTTTTCCCTGCCGCAAAAAGAATTCGGCCCGCCCGATGCTGTCCAGCTCTGGCTCGCGGTCTTCGATCTGCCGCACAGCGTGGCGATCACGGAAGGCAGCAATTTCGGCAAGAAAATCACCTATTTCAACGTGGTCGATAAATTACAGAATCTTGGCGGATGGGATGGTGCGGCATCCACAAAAACCCTAACCGTTCCCTTTGAAAAACAAAATGCGGGCTTTGCCGTGATTGCACAAAACACCCGTACGGGGCATATCATTGCGGTTGGGAAATTCCAGAAATAGCATTCCGTCTTGTTTTAAGCATTACGTACATCGCTAGGTTCATAAAAAGTAACGCCGCCGGATAGAGAGCGGTCAATAAAGAAAAGCTCTGGATCGCGGCAATAGAACAGGCATGCCGTGGTACGTTAAACCCGTACATAAAGGCGTTTTCTTCATGCGGTTTCACCCATGCCTTCCGGAATGTGGGAATAACCGCCGAAACATCGATCAATGTTACGATAATCACGGCATAAAGCGGATTTGATGTTGCCATCCAGACGGGAATGGCACTCAGACCGCAAAGAAATATAATCCAGTCACTCTTCGTTATATCTTTTTTACCGTTGCGCAAGGCGGCAACGGTAATCACAACACAGATCAGACCCGTGATGCCGGTGACCCATGCACCTGGGCCTGCGTTTCCTTTTATCTGTGCGGCGAAGGCGATGAAGGTAAGGAGTGCCCAGATTACCCAAGTAAAGATATGCGGTTTGTTTGTTCCCCTGATTGTATCGCGCAAATACGGAATATGTGCCCATATGGTCATGATGGAGGCAATAATCCCAAGAAAGGTTTTATAATCGAATTCCATCAATGCGCGCTCGCCCAGCTTTTGCCCGATCCCGCCTCGGCAACCAGTGGAACATCGAGTTTGACAATATTTTCCATGATGTGCCGCACGAGCGCGGAGGTTTGTTCGAGTTCGGTTTCCGGCACTTCGAAAATCAGTTCGTCATGCACCTGAAGCAGCATTTTCGCGCCCAGGCCAGCCTTTGAAAACGCAGCCGGAATTTTCGCCATCGCTTTTTTCATGATGTCGGCGGCGGTGCCTTGCAACGGCGCGTTGATCGCTTGCCGTTCTGCGCCTGCACGCCATCCGGCATTTGCGGCATTGATGTTCGGGATAAAACATTTCCGGCCCAGCAATGTGCGGACATACCCGAATGTCCGCGCTTCTTCTTTCGTGCGCTCCATGTAATCCTTGATTTCGCTGAACGTGGCGAGATAACGCCGGATAAAATCATTCGCATCCTTTGGATCGCA
Source organism: uncultured Micavibrio sp. (assembly GCA_964423095.1). Classification (GTDB taxonomy): domain Bacteria; phylum Pseudomonadota; class Alphaproteobacteria; order Micavibrionales; family Micavibrionaceae; genus Micavibrio_A. Next base: position 6,082 of record CAYRDI010000015.1, on the reverse strand, counting down.
ATTTAGTTGTTGCGCAAGGCCCCATCCGGAAATGCCGTAAATAATGCCGAAATTGACGGCTTTGGCCTGACGGCGCAAATCCGATGATACCTGATCCAACGGTACGCCAAAGACCTGTGAGGCGGTGAGCGCGTGAATGTCCACCCCGTCGCGGAACGCTTGCTTCAATGCTTTGACATTCGCCATTTCGGCGGCAAGGCGCAATTCGACCTGTGAATAGTCAACTGACAGCAAAACGCAGCCTTCTTCGGCGATGAACGCTTCGCGGATTTTGCGGCCCTCTTCGGTGCGGATCGGAATATTTTGCAGGTTGGGGTCGCTTGATGCCAGCCGCCCCGTACTTGTCCCGGCCATCGAAAACGATGTATGGACGCGTCCCGTGTGCGGGTTAATCTGTTCCTGCAACGCATCGGTATAGGTACTTTTGAGTTTCGATAGACCGCGCCATTCAAGAATTTTGGCGACGATTTCGTGCCCTTGCCGCGATAAATCTTCCAAAACGCTGACATCCGTGGACCATTGACCGGTTTTGGTTTTCGATCCGCCGGGCAATCCCATCTGGTCGAACAACACTTCGCCGATCTGTTTGGGAGAGCCCACATTGAATGGCGTACCGGCGAGCTTGTGGATCTCGGATTCAAGCTCCACCAGTTTTTTTCCGAATTCCGTGCTCATGCTTTTCAGGATATGCGGATCGACCTTGATCCCCGCCATTTCCATTTCGGCAATCGTGATCACCATCGGGCGTTCGATGTCTTCATAAACGCCTGCCATGGAATCAATCGCCAGACGCGGCTTTAAAATATGATGGAACCGCGCGGTCACATCGGCGTCTTCGGCGGCGTAATCGCAGGCTTTTTTGAGCTGGACACGGTCAAACGTGATGCGCGCCTTTCCGGTGCCGGTCACATCGTCAAATTTGATCGTTTCGTGGTTGAGCAACAATCTGGACAATTCATCCATGCCGTTGCCGTGGCTGGTGCCGTCCAGCGTATAGGAGAGCAGCATCGTATCATCGCACGGTGCCATGTGGATGCCGTGCTTTTTAAACATCTGCCAATCATACTTGATGTTGTGGCCGACCTTTAAAACCGATGTATCTTCCAAAAGCGGTTTCAAAGCCGCAATGGCGTCTTTTAACGGAATCTGTTTGATTTCTTCGCCGCCGCCCAGAAGGTCCGTGCTTTCGCCCTTATGTCCCACGGGGATATAGGCGGCCTTTCCCACATCGGAACAGATGGAAATACCGACGAGATCGGCGGACATAGGTGTCAGGTTCGTCGTTTCGGTATCGATGGCCAAAAATCCCGTTTCATACGCGCGGGAAATCCATTCCCGTAACACCGCCATATCCTGAATCAACGTGTACTGGTTTTTGGATATGTCGGGCAGGGCGGGGGGCGTGTAGGTTTTTTGAACGTCGTCCTTCGTTGCCGCGGGTGGTGTTTCTTTTCTGACCGGCGTTGGAATATGTTCCAGGTTGCCGCCAATCCGGCCCAGCAATGTTTTAAATCCATGCGCGGTAAAAAACGGTTTCAATCCTTCCGCGTTGAAATAATAGGGCTTGATCTCGGACAACGGTGTTGTAACCGGCACATTTTGTTCCAGCGTAACGAGCTTGCGGGAAAGGCGCGCCATATCGGCATTTTCGGTCAAAACCTGACGGCGCTTTTCCTGTTTGATGTTATCGAGATTGGCCAGAAGATTGTCGAGATCGCCGAATTCTTCAATCAGTTGTGCCGCGGTTTTCGGCCCGATACCGGGCACGCCGGGCACGTTGTCGCTGCTATCGCCGATCAGGGATTGTACATCGATCACCTTGGACGGCGGCACGCCGAACTTTTCGAATACGCCTGCGTCATCGATGATCTTGTCCTTCATGGGATCGTACAGCGCGATTCCACCCGTCACCAACTGCATCAAATCCTTATCGGATGAAACAATCCGCACATCCATGTTTTTAGCGCGTGCCTGCACCGCATAGGTGGCGATCAGATCGTCGGCCTCATATCCTTCCAATTCAAGGGCGGGCAGACCGAACGCTTGTGTCGCCTCACGCACCAACGGGAATTGCGGGATCAAATCTTCGGGTGTTTCGGCGCGATTGGCTTTGTAATGTTCGTAAAGATCGTAACGGAAATTTTTTCGTGCGGCATCGAAAATCACGGCGACGTGCGCGCCTTCATGCGCGCTCAGCAATTTCATCAACATATTGCAAAACCCGTACACGGCCCCCACGGGCACGCCTTGCGGGTTGGTCAATCCGCCGGATTTGGCATACGCCATCGCGTAATAGGCGCGGAAAATGTAACCGGATCCGTCGATCAGGATGAGTTCGTTTTTGTGCGACATGCGGGGGATTTTAGGCGGTCAACGCGTATAAGGCAACCGCCGCCGCATTCGAAACATTCAACGAATTGATCGGTTTTTGGGTGGGCAGCGTGACCAGGACATCGCAATGATCCTTGATCAAACGGCGCATGCCGGGCCCTTCGGCCCCCAGAACGATGACCGCGCGGTCATAGGACGGCAAATCGCCAAACGATTGCGGGGCGTGTTCGTCCATGCCGATCACCGTGTAATGATGCTCTTTCAATGTTTCGATCGCACGGGACAGGTTCGTTTCATACGCGACCGGCAAATGATCGACCGCGCCGCACGCGGTTTTGGCCAGGATGCCGTTGTTTAATTCCGGCGCGTGGCGGGATTGCATAACCACGCCGTCCGCACCGAACGCGCAGGCCGACCGGAGAATTGCCCCCACATTGTGCGGGTCGGTCACCTGATCCAGAATGACGATCACGGATTTTGCGGCGGCGTTGTTCTGGGCACGGATCACCAAATCCATCACGCTTTGTTCGGCCAAAGGCTGGCAGGACAGGGCGATCCCCTGATGCACCGTGCCGGGTGGAAAGGCACGGTCCAGCTCTTCCTTGGCCACGATAACGGGGGCGGGCCGTTTGGCGGCCGTTTCCAGATCTTTTGCGAATTCCTTGTGCGCGGCCTCGGTTAAATAGAGTGCGTGGACGTATCGTTTTTCATTATGCCATGCCTCACGCACGGCATGGAACCCGAACAAATCCGCCTTGATCCGCGGGGCCTTGGGCTCTTTGGGTTCGCGGGCGGGTGGCCTGTGCGAAGGGGCCGGCCGGTCTTCCCTGAATTTTCCGCGTTCTGTGCCGCCTGCTTTACGGGCCGGTCTGTCGCCCCGCTCCGGACGGTCACGGCCCGTCGTCGGGCGCCCCCCCTTATCCTTTTGAAAGGGGCGGCTTTTTTGGGATTTGCCGGAAAAATTCTTTTTGGGTGGTTTCGCCATAAAAATGTCATCGCACACTTGACATTGGCGGGCAAAACCTTTTTTTATGCGGGGCGTCAAACCGCATCTCGTGGAGGGATGGCCGAGTGGTTAATGGCAGCAGACTGTAAATCTGCCCGCGCGAGCGTACGCTGGTTCGAATCCAGCTCCCTCCACCATTTAGTCTCCGGTTTCGGACACTAAGAGAATTAAGCGCACAAAACCCCGCCGTTCCGCGGGGTTTTTGCTTGTGGGGCTTTCCGACGCACGCGGAAAATTCCTGTTTCTCTCACAGAATCTGAATTGCCGTTTTCAAGTTACGATGAATCTATAAAAAAGATCGGCCTGTTTATAGTTGGAAGTACTTCAATTCTACTTCCAGAAAGTTTTCATATCAGACTTTATTGTATTAACTCATGTTAAACTAAAATCATTGTTTACAAAGATGATGCCATCCTAGGCGAGAAAGAATATCCATCTGAATGTCTGACCGGGCGTATGAGTAGCCCGATGCCGTGTTCCATTTTATGGCCTCGCCAACCGCAGGCTTGACTGAATTGTTGAACCACAAAATCTCACCCTCTTTAAAACGCTTTATGCCGCTACGCGATACGACATCTTCATCGCGGCGGAAAAGAAAGCCATGGGCAAGCGTCTGGCTTCTCTTGTAAAACTTCACAACAAAATCCACAGAATCCGGATCAAGCGATCCCGTCTTACGTAGCATCTCTTTGGCAAACTCTCCTTGCCCCGCATAGGCGCGCTCTACCGAAGGAGCATCATGATTGTGATCCAGCGTCATGATCATGTGTGCGCCGCGCAGCATTTGAAGGTTTATTGCAGCGAGGTGAAGGCTGTATGCCCGTTTTGGCGGCAGCGCGGTTGGAAATCCTTCAATATTCAAAGGCGTCACACCAAACATTACGCCAACTTCGGTGCCTTGGACGGGATACCTTAGTCTTGGATCATAAAGATCGTCCTGTATCGGCTTATGCCACGCATGGGGAAGAAGACTCCGTCCTTCGGCCATAGACTGCTCCAATGCTGCCGCCGATTTATCGATATAGACCACGCCGACGACATTTTTGAGATGGCGGATTAATCGCCCTTCTTTTGCAAGAAATTTCGTACCACACCCTCTTGACACCAGTGTGATCGGTTGATCGCTCAAAAGAGCGGCGGATTGTTTGGCGGCACCCTCGATCAATTCTATTTCAGCTTGGGGGATATAATATTGATCGCCATGCGTATCGATAAAATCCGTCCAGAGTGCCATGGAGCCGTTCTCGTATTCATGGTGCCCCATATGCCCCGCACGACGCCCACAGACAAGATCATCGAAATCACGCTCATAGGCAGAGTCGAAATCCCTTTGTCTATTTTTATCGAGGAGGAGCACGGTCATTTTGCGATGACCCCTTTGGCGGTAGCCCATGTTTCAAGAAAACGCTTGCGGAAATAACGGGTGATTTCGGAATGTTTGATAATAAAGACTTCAACATCATCTTCTTTAAAGACGATCAAAGCTGTTTTTTCACCATAGATGTATAGCGGAACATCCCCGAAACTTTCCTTGGGCGTATAGCGATAGGTGGCGTAATGTGAGGCCACGACATTGGTATCGCCTTCTTCGATCATGAACTTGCACCGCAGGCCGGAGATCGAAGACATACGCGCCATATGCGCTTCGGCTTCGTCGCCTTCCCATTTCAGGAAGTCGTTTTCATCCACGTTGGAAACATAAACATCCCCGCCGAATTTCATCGTCTCATAAACATCCATGATGAAATTCAAAAAGCCGCTGCGCCCATGGAAAGTTTGAACGCCGCCGGATTTACGCGCTACACCATCATTTTCAAGGAACGCGATTCCGGCCACATCAAAGGCCTGTTCGATCTGTTGAAGGGTTTTCAGGCTGCCCGCGGACTTTCCGCCTTCGATCTTGGAGATCATCTCCTTGGTCACGCCGGAAGCATTGGCAAGGCTGTCTTGCGTCCATTCCAATAGTGCGCGCGCTGCGGTGATCTGGTGCCGTGTAATCATGGTAACCCTTGCTAGGTTGAATTTGGTTCCACTTTGTTGTGGAATAAAATTCTATTTTTTCTGCTTTGTTAACGACTTGTTAAGAGTTTGTCTATAAAAATCTTTCCACGTTAAATATGAAAACTTTGCGGGGTTAATGATTATGAAGAAGATGAACAAGGTAAAACAATGCGTTGCGGCATGGATCGGCGGCCCGGATGCCAACCAGAACGCCATTTCTTTTATAGATGTCAAATGTTTATACGATGCCGCCTATGAGGAGCGCGCCAAAGCCCGCCACCTTCTGAAAGGGTTCCGAACCAAGCTGAAACAGGCGCAGAGGCTGGAAGAACTCTATCGGGTACAACTCGGTACCGGGTTTAACCAGCAAGCCGCAAAGGTGGCTTAGAATGCCTGTCCAACTCAAAAACCTCGTGAACTCCTATCCGCTGCGTCTGGAAAATTTCTTGAGAATATTGTGAAAGTCCGCGCCCTAAAACCCCGTGACCACCGTCTCCGGCGGGTGATGGATAGTGCCGCGTTTCAGGATGCGGAAACGACGTTGGATGTTGCGCTGTATAACGAAAAAATATTGCCGGAATCAAAGAAAAAAGGCTGAAAAAATGCCAAAAAACGGATATCCCCGATGCCCGTTCCAGAAACCTGCCGCCAACCCCATGCGGCAGGTTTTTTTTGGGCCGCCCGCATTCATCATCTTAACCTATATATTTTATAACCATTAGAATATCATGTGTACGGAATGAA
>CAYRDI010000014.1:0-39885 GCA_964423095.1 uncultured Micavibrio sp. | reverse complement strand
GATAGATAAACGCACCGTAATCCGTGATGTTTTTCACGAGACCCTGAACCACCGAACCCTCTTTCAAGGTTTCGAGCAGGTCGGAACGTGCCACATCGCGGGATTCTTCCAGAACGGCACGGCGGCTTACCACGATGTTTCCACGCGCTCGGTCCATTTTCAAAATCTGGAAGGGTTGCGGTGTGCCCATCAGGGGCCCTACATCGCGCACGGGGCGGATGTCCACTTGGGAACCCGGCAAGAAGGCCACGGCCCCGCCGAGATCAACGGTGAAACCGCCTTTGACGCGGCCGAAGATAACGCCGGTCACGCGTTCGCCTTTTTCGGAGGCTTTTTCGAGGTCGATCCAGACTTCTTCCCGGCGTGCTTTTTCGCGGGAGAGAACGGTTTCGCCGTCACGGTTTTCCATGCGGTCCACGTAAACTTCGACGATATCGCCGATGCGGACTTCAGGATCTTGTCCCGGCATCGTGAATTCGCGCAAAGACACGCGTCCTTCGGATTTCAGGCCGACATCGATGATCACGGCGTCGTCCTGTACTTCGATAATTTTTCCTTTTACGACATTGCCTTCAAAGGATTTGCTTTGCATCGACTCACTTAAGAGCGCGGCAAAGTCTTTGGAATCGCTGTTGTCAGCGATTTTTGTAGCTGCTTTCGCCATATTGGGTAGTTTCCTTTCAAATTTTTGATCGGCCAGACCTCGTGCCTAGTCTTCCCCGCAGGGTAGGTACAGGCGGCCGTCATACCGGCGGTAGAGGCCTGATAGCCTTGGGATTTACCGCGGATGGGCGGTTTGTACCGCTGGAACCTTTGAAAGGCAAGCTATTTTATGGATTTTTTGGCGATGGAAAGGGCGGCGTCCATGGCCTCTTCCGCATCCATATCGCTGGTGTCCAGAATATGCGCATCATTGGCGGGTTTTAAGGGGGCGGTATCGCGCCCCGAATCCCGTGCATCACGTTCTTTCATATCGGCCAAAACGGCGTCCATGGTGGTGTCGATCCCCTTGGAGGTCAGTTCGAGACAGCGCCGTTTGCTGCGTACTTCGGTGCTGGCGGTCACGAACAATTTGACGTCCGCATCGGGGCAGATGACGGTGCCGATGTCGCGCCCGTCCAGAACCACGCCTGCCACCCCTTCCGGCGGGTTTGCCGCAAAATCTTTTTGAAATTGCAACAAAGCCGTGCGCACGCCTGCGAATTTTGCCACCCTTGACGCATCTTGCCCCGCCGCATCGGTGCGCAGGGCGGGGTTTTGCAGGTCTTCGGGTTTGAGGGTTTTGGCGAGGTTCTGCGCGGCGGCTACAGCATCGGATTCATCTTCCGGATCACCGCCCGCATCGCGCACGGCTTTGCCCACCGCACGGTAAAGCGCGCCCGTGTCCAGATAAGCGTAGCCAAAATGTTTGGCCAACTTGCGGGCCAAGGTGCCCTTGCCCGATGCCGCAGGCCCGTCGATCGCAATGACGATATGATCTTTCATGGCGCGACCTTATCCTATGTGGCATGCTCTGTCATCGGGAGATGTCTATGAATCGATTGCCTTTTGTCTTGCTGGGTTTGCTTTTGGCGGGGTGTTCCACCGGGATCGCCGTCGATAAATACAATGCCGCGCCGGCCAGCCGCGCGTCCTTCATGCAATGCCACGGCTATAGCTGCACCACCAAGACCGCAACGCGGTTTTCGGAGGCAGACTGGAAGAAGGTCGCCGCGATCTTCCGCCCGACCGCAAAATCGGCGGAAAAAGAGCGCAGCAAAATAGCGGCCGCGCTGGCCCTGATGGAACGCCAAATCGGGGCCAAGACGGGCACATCCGAAGACCTGCCCATGGCGGGGATGGTGAAGGAAAGCACGCGCCAGCTTGATTGCATCGATGAAACGGTCAATACCACGCATTATATTGAATTCCTGCAAGATGCAGGTTTGCTGCGCTTTCACGAGATTACGGAGCCCACCCACCGCGGCTATATTTTCGATGCGCGCTGGCCGCACAATACGGCCGTGATCCGGGAGAAAAAGACCGGCGCACTCTGGGCCGTGGATACGTTCTACCGTGCGAATGGCGAGGAACCCTATATCCTGCCGCGCTCGGACTGGCTTGCGGGGTGGAAACCCGTGGGTGCCACGCAATAAGGGTCTAAGCGGCTTTCAGGATATTTTGCTGCGCCAGACCGTTCATCAAATCCACGAAATTCGGGAAGGATGTGGCGACGGGGGCGATGTCGTCGATGGTCACCGGATTTTGCGCGGCCATCCCCATGACGAGGAAGCTCATGGCGATGCGGTGGTCGAGCGCGGTTTCGATGTTTCCGCCGCCCTTCGGGGCCGTACCGTTCCCGTAAATGGTCAGGGAATCTTCGCCCATCTCCAGCTTCACGCCGCAGGCTTCCAAACCCGTGGTCATCATGGCTAGGCGGTCGGATTCTTTGACGCGGAGTTCGTCCAAACCTGTGGCCCTGGTCACGCCGTTCGCAAAACTTGCCGCAACAAAAAGGACCGGGAATTCATCGATCATGCTGGGCACGCGGTCTTCGGGCACGGTGATCCCCTGCAACATTTTTGTACCCTTGATGCGGATGTCGGCAACGGGCTCGCCCGCTTCGATCCGCTCATTCTCGAACGCGATATCCGCACCCATTTCTTTGAGGCACAGGAATATCCCGTTCCGGCGCGGGTTCATCCCGATACGGGGAAGCAGCACATCGGAGCCTGCACAAATCGCGGCGGCAACGGCGGGAAAGGCGGCGGAAGATGGATCGGAGGGCACAAAAATATCCGTGCCCGCGATCATGTCCTGACCGCCCTTCAAATGCACGGCTTGCGCGCCATCCGGAAGGTCTTCGACATCAACCTTTATCCCAAAATGGCGCAGCATATTTTCGGTGTGGTCGCGTGTGGGTTTGGTTTCGATAACGGTGGTTGTGCCGTCTGCGCGAAGTCCCGCCAACATTACGGCGGATTTCACCTGTGCCGAGGCCACGGGAAGTTTGTAGGAAATGGCTTTTGGGTATTCTGCGCCATGGACGGTCATGGGCAGCTTGCCGCCCTCGCTGGCCGCGAACGTCGCACCCATATCGGTCAGCGGCGTGATCACGCGGCCCATCGGACGCTTTGAAAGGGAGGCATCACCCGTAAAGGACGCCCTAATATCATGTCCGGCCACCAGCCCCGCGAGCAAACGGGTGGAGGTGCCGGAATTTCCCATCTCCATGGCGGAGGCGGGGGAGGTTAAATTCCCGATGCCCACCCCCACGGTCGTCCATGTGCCATCCCCGTGTTTTGTGATCGTCGCGCCCATCGCGCGCATGGCGGCGGCGGTGTTCAGTACATCTTCGCCTTCCAGGAGGCCATGGATGGTTGTTCTGCCCTTTGCCAGCCCGCCGAACATCAACGAACGGTGCGAAATGGATTTATCGCCCGGAATGGTCACAGTGCCCGTCAGCGGGCCTGACTTTGCGGAACAGAAGGGTTTTGGGGGTGCGGCATGGCTCATGGGGCCATGTTATGGCTTATTTATCAAAGACGTTCAAGTTGCCCTTATAGCCGGCCATAAACTTGTTGAAGTCTTCGATCGGGATCGGTCTGGAATACCGGAAGCCTTGAACCTCGTCGCATTTTTCTTCCAGAAGGAAGGCTTCGTGTTCCTTGGTTTCCACGCCTTCGGCGATGACTTTTAAGTTCAGTGAATGGCCGAGGCGGACGATGGTGCGCGCGATGGCGGCATCGTCGGAATTGTTCAGGGCGTTGCGGATAAAGGACTGGTCGATCTTGAGCCGGTCGATCGGAAACTGGCGCAGGTAGGAGAGCGAGGAATAGCCAGTCCCGAAATCGTCAATGGCGAGTTCGACGCCGAGCGCATGGAGATGCTGCAGCGTTTCGATTGTGTGCGTGATGTCATCCATGAACACGCTTTCAGTTACTTCGAGTTCCAGGTTATGCGGTTTTAAACCGGATTCTTTCAGGCATTTCGAAGTGTGGGACACCAGATCGCTTTGATAGAATTGTGCCCCCGATACGTTTACGGCCACGCGGATGTCATGTCCCGCCTTTTGCCATTCGGCTGCCACCTGACACGCATATTGCATGACCCATTCGCCGATCGGGACGATCAGGCCCGATTGTTCGGCGATCGGCACGAATTCCGCCGGGGAAATAAATTGTCCGCCCTGTTTGCTGCCGTCTTTTTTGAACCAGCGGAGCAACGCTTCGGCCCCGATGATCTTGCCGTTGTTCAGATCGAACTGGGGCTGGAAGTAAAGCTGCAATTCCTTGGCGTCCATCGCATCGCGCAGATCGCGGAGCATCTGGAACCGTACCTGCACGGCACGGTCGAAATCTTCGGAATATTCCTTGATCGTATCGCGGCCTTCTTCCTTGGCGCGGTTCAGGGCAATATCGGCGTTCTTCAAAACCTGGTCGGGGTCGATCGCATCATCGGGGAAGGTGGATACCCCGACGGACGAACGGATCTGGAAACTTTCGTTGAATACTTTAAACGGTTCGGAGCGGATGACCTTGGCGACCTTTTCGGCGACTTCACGTGCGCTGTTGGCACCGGCGGCCAGCGGCATGGTGATGGCAAATTCATCCTCACCCGATCTTGCGACAACGGCGGATTCAGGCAGGGCTGCGCGCAGGCGCTTTCCAACGCCGCGCAAAATCGCATCGCCGATATTGTGGCCCATCGAATCGTTGATGTCCTTGAAATGGTCTAGATCGAGCGCGATGACCGCAAAGCGTTTGGCACGGCTTTCATCGTCGTCGTTGGCCTTGCGGGCCATATCGGTCAGTTTTTGCAAGAACTGGATCCGGTTTGGCAGGCCTGTCAACTGGTCGTAATAGGCGAGTTTGTGGATCTTGTCTTCGGCGGCCGATTTGATTTGCTTGATGTTATCGGCGTTCTGGCGGATCAGATCCTGCGTCATCGAAATCGCTCCGCCGATTTCATCCTTGACGTTGAACGGGGATTCCGCGATCTCAGGACTTTCCGGATTTGCGGATGCGGCCATCAGGTTGTCACGCATGAACAAGATGGGTTCCAGCAGCCATTTGGACAAGGAAATCATGAGGACGACCGTGACGAACGCGGACATCAACAGCATGATCGCCACCGTCTGGTTGATATAATCCAGCAGGCTCGGCGCGACATGGCGGGAATCCAGCCGCGCGACGATGAAATAGGATTTACGCAGATCGCTGGGCTTATAGACGATTTCGTAATAGGACCCATCGACAGACCGGTATGTTTTATCGATGCTGTCCTGATCCACCATCACCATGGATACGGGCGCACCGTGAGATCCCAAAAAGCGCAGGTCGAGCGAATAGATTGCAAAGCCGCGCACAACACTCGTGGATGTGATTCTTTCTGCCTGTTCTGTTGAAATGGGGGAGGTCAGCATATCCGGTGCTTCGCCGATACTGGGCGCGAGACCGGCCAGCCCCTGATCCTGCAATTCCGTCAGGAGCTTCATTTCTTCTTGTTTGAACGTGAAGAATAAAATACCGCCCTGAACGACGAGGATGGTCAAAAAGACGCTGAGCGCGATCCGCCAGCTAATGCGGGATCGCCAGATATTGGTTGGCGCGGACGCCATGCCGGCGATCGCGTGTATCTTGTTGTTCTTGCGCTGTAACACGTTGTCAGACCAGTTCGATATTGTCCGTGTCGACGAAGCCAGAGCCATGTGAGCCTTTATCTTTCTAAAGTTCTAAGTCCATAAGCCGCAACGACGTCTCCCCGAAATAGCGGGCACTATTTTGCATTTTTCATTTTATGGCAGGATACTTAAGAAGATATTACTCAAAGGCTTGGAATCCCTTGCGGATCAGGAAAGTCTAATCCGATAACCCCCTTGATTAAAAGCGCTTTTTTTCGATGGGAAAAATATTTCAAAAATTTTAGAAAAAATTGATTCAAAATCGTGTTTATGGCCTGAAAAACACAAGTTTTGATCGCTGGCCGCCGGCCTCTTTTTCAACCCTCCGGTAAAAACAGCCGGGGCGGCCCGTGTGACAGGCCCCTTCACCGGTCTGTTCGACCAGCAACAGCACCGCGTCCTGGTCGCAATCGATGCGGATTTCATGGACTTTCTGGACGTTTCCGCTGGTTGCCCCCTTGTGCCAGAGCGCGCGGCGCGAGCGGCTCCAGTAATGCGCCTCGCCGGTTTCAATGGTTTTGTTCAATGCCTCTTCGTTCATCCAAGCGATCATCAGGATGTCTTTGCTTTTCACATCCTGGGCGATGGCGGCAATCAGTCCGTCATTGTTGTAATTCGGGGACAGTATATCTGTTTCATCAAGCGATTGGGTCATAGAACAATCTTCCATGGCAGGGAAGTCTGACCGAGGCCGAGCGGCAGGGGCAGAACGGTTCCGTCTTCGGTGGTCAAGGGGCGAACGTCCTGTGGTTCTTTGATCAATGTAAAGGTCTCATTGGGGACAGGAAGATCATAAAACGCCGCGCCATTGCGGCATAAAAATGCTTCCAGCTTACGGTGTCCCTCCTTTAAATCAAAACATTGCGCATAAAGTTGCGGGGCAATTCCGCCGGTAAAACATCCGGCGGCGCATCCGCAATCGGTGGCCTTGGTCGTGTGCGGGGCGGAATCAGTTCCGGCAAAAAACCGCGTATTCTGCTGGTCATTGACCACGGCGAGCAAGGCTTGCCGGTCTTGCTCGAACTTCACCAGCGGCAGGCAGTAAAGATGGTATTTCAAACCCTGTACCAGATCACCGACCGTGTGGAGTAGGTGTTGCGGGGTTATCGTGGCCCCGGTTTTGGGGCCTGCATTTTTCACAAAATCAGCCGCCGTACGGGTGGTAATATGTTCGCAGACCATTTTCAAATCCGGGAATTTTTCCCGCAAAACCGGCATCCGGTTCTTGTAAAAATAGTCTTCGGCATTGGTGGTTGCATCGAAATAGGCGGCCCCTTTCAAACCGTGCTCTTCCCCATGCAGGCAAAGAACAACGCCATTTTCTTCCATCGCGCGGATCACGCCGTTTTCCATGAAATCGGACAGCGGGCGGCCATGGTCGGCGTTCGTGGTGCCGTGCGGGGGGTAGTATTTGCAAGCCTTTAAAAGACCGGCTTTTGCGCCTGCCTCGATCATCGCGGGCGTCGTGTCCTTGGTCAGATAGAGCGGGACGATGATGTGTGAAAAGGCATCGCCACCGGCCGCGCGGATCATGTCCCGATAGGATTCAATGCTCCAGCCTTCCCCCGAATCTTTTTCAAACACGCGGGAAACCGGGGGTTTGGTGTTCGGCATGGCCAAAATACCGGCACAGCCCATGGCGATTTGGGCCTCGACATACGCTTTCATGCCCGTGCCCTGACGGACGTGAACGTGGAGGTCGTACCATTTGGGGAGCGTGATCTTCATGGGGGCCGACGATCCCACGGAAATCCGTCGATTTCAAGGTATTCTATACGGGTTCTTAAGGCTTGGCGGCTAAGATTAACCATAAAGACGTTTCTACGGGGTTATACAAACAATGATGAAATTGATCGACGAAGGGGCGGAGCACCATTTCCTGACCTTTCTGGAACGGCTGAAGGTCAATCCCAGCGGCTGGATCGCCTGTACGTTCCCGTTTTCCAGACGGCTCAACCATGACGATCTGACCTCGCGCCGCGCGTTTATCAAAAGCGACCTGATGCGCGCGCGTGCGGAAGCGCAGGCGTTCGTGACCGATTTTTCGCAAAAAGCGGATCATCTGCCCGGCGCGTACCTTTATCGTTTTGCCGACAACGATGTGATCCTGCTCTGCTGCCCCGGCAATGAGGCGGAACAAAAGATCGTCCGGGATACGCTGGAAAAAACCGCGCGTGAATTTCCGAACGGTTTTTGTGAATACGGTTTTTTGACCAAGGAATTGTATGTCTATCAAAAGCTCGCCGACCATAAACTTCTGAGCGCGAAAAAGATGGACATGTACGCGTTGCTGTCCGATGACAATATCGTTGAAAGCCTGCCGCTCCGCCGCCGGAAAAGAGACGAGCCTTTGATCCTGGTGGTGGAAGATGACCGGTTCACAGCGTCCTATATCGGCAATTTTTTACGGGAATTTGACGTGGTTGTGGCCCGGGATGGCGAAGATGCGGTGCTGAAATACATCGAAAACGCCCCGGATGCGGTGTTTTTGGATATACATTTGCCCGGAATCAACGGTCATCAGACGCTTCAGGCGATAAAAGCGGCCGATAACGATGCTTTTGTGGTCATGTTAAGCGTGGATACCGCGCAATCCAGCATCATGAGTGCGAGCGAACATGGCGCGGCCAGTTACTTAAAAAAACCGTTTAGCCGCGAACGGGTGCTGAACACTCTGCGGCTTTCGCCCTTCATTCGCGACAATCGCGGCATTCTGCCCATCCAGCGCGGGACATAAGATCAAACGGTCATAGAATCGCCGGGATGGGGGATCATGAAATCCCCGTCCCGTATGTTTTCTTTTCTTAAGGCTTCCATCGTTTTTGCCCGCGGTTCCCCGTACGGTTCGTCCGTCAATTGAACGGTTTCGAAATGGAAGCCCATGCCACGTTTCGCGCCCAGCAGGCGGAAGGCCCGTACCGCTTCTTCGGGGTTCATGTGGGAATATTGCATGAACCAGCGCGGCGCGTACGCGCCGATGGGCAGGCACGCAATATCGGGCGCGCCGTGGCGGGTGCGGATGTCTTCAAAAAGCCCTGCATAAAATCCGCTGTCCCCGGAATAATAGAATGATTTTCCTGATGTCTTGTCCTTTAACATACACCCGCCCCACAAATCGCGGTTGATGTCGTTGAAGCCGCGTCGTGACCAGTGCTGGGCCGGTGTGACTGTGAGAGAAAGTCCGCCGGCCAGCGGCGCAGCTTCATGCCAGTCGAGCGCGGTGATCGTACAGCCGTCCACGCATCCTTTGATGATACGCGGGTTGCCCAGCGGGGTGATGATATGCGGTTTCCTGTTCGCGGCCAGCCAGGCGAGCGACGGCAAATCCAGATGGTCGTAATGGTTGTGGCTGACGAACACCGTATGGATGTCCGGCAAGGCCTCCAGCGGCAGGAAGGGGGGCCGGACGCGTTTGGGGCCGATGTGGGAAAACGGGCTCATCCGCTCTGAAAAAACGGGATCGATCAGGATGTTGTGGCTGTTCATCTGTACCAGCAGGCTGGCATGGCCGATGAATGTGACCTTCCATCCGGCAGGTTCGGGGTCGATCGGCGGGCGCGGATCGTTTTTCACCGATTCAGGCCAATCGGCACGGTTTCCTTCCATCCGCCATTTCAGAACGTCCCACAATCCCTTGTCGGGCCTTTTGGCCCACGGATTGAAGAAATGCGTGCCATCGAAATGGTCGGAGACGGGGCCCTGGTAATAGGAATGGTAGGATTCGGAATTGTCGGTCACGGATCACGTCTTTTAAAAAATGGTTTCGCGGATTGAAATGGGGCCTTCGCCTGTGCGAAGCTGCCCGCATGTCCAAGATCAAATTATATAATTCCCTTGCCCGTGAAAAACAGGTCTTTGAACCGATCGATGCGGCCCATGTCCGCCTCTATGCCTGCGGGCCCACCGTGTATGATTACGCCCATATCGGCAATGCGCGGGCGGCGGTTATTTTCGATCTCTGGGCGCGGGTGCTGCGCACCGTGTATCCAAAGGTGACATACGCCTCCAACATCACGGATGTGGAAGACAAAATCATGGATGCGGCGAAGGCCGCCGGGGTGCCGATTGCGGACATCACGGAAAAATTCACGAAAATTTATAACGATGATATGGCCGCGCTGGGCGTAAACCGTCCGGACGTGCAACCAAAGGCGACAGAGCATATCGCCGAAATGATCAAAATCATCGAAGACCTGATCGGCCGCGGCCATGCGTATGAGGCCAAGGGCCATGTGCTGTTCAATGTCCCGTCCGATTCATCGTACGGCATTCTTTCGGGCCGGTCGCGCGATGAACAAATTGCGGGTGCGCGGGTGGAAGTCTCCCCGTTCAAAAAAGACCCGGCCGATTTCGTGCTTTGGAAACCCAGCGATGCGGATCAACCGGGCTGGGATTCCCCGTGGGGATTCGGTCGTCCGGGCTGGCACATCGAATGTTCCGCCATGGCGGAAAAACATCTGGGCCTGCCCTTTGATATTCACGGCGGCGGTGCGGATTTGAAATTTCCCCACCACGAAAATGAAATCGCGCAGAGCTGCTGCGCCCACGGCACGCAATCCGATGTCACATCCTTTGCCAAATACTGGGTGCATAACGGGTTTGTGACGGTGGATGGTGAAAAAATGTCCAAATCGCTGGGCAATTTTCTGGTGGCCAAGGATTTGCTTCAAAAACACAAAGGTGAGGTTTTGCGGCTCGCGCTGCTGTCCGCCCATTACCGTCAACCACTGGACTGGACGGACTCCGTCGTCCTGCAAACCAAAAAACACCTCGATACGTTTTATACATGCCTGCACGACCTAAAAGATGTTTCGCCCGCGCATGAAAATGTTCCGGCTGATATTCTGGATGCGCTCTATGACGATCTGAACACGCCGCTGGCGATCAGCAAAATCCATGGATTGCTCAAAGAAGAAATACCGCCGGCCATGTTAAAGGGGCGGCTTCTTGCCACCGGAACATTGCTGGGTCTTCTGGGTGAAGACCCAGATGTCTGGCTTGGCTACGGTCAAAGTGCGGACGGGATCGATTCCGCCGAAATCGAAAGTCTGTTGGAAAAACGCACGGCGGCGAAAAAGGCGAAGGACTTTGCGCTGGCAGATTCCATCCGCGCCGATCTGGATGCGCGCGGCATCGTGATCGAAGACACGGCGCAGGGCCCGAAATGGAAGAAGAAATAATCTAACGCGCGATCAGCACGGCATAAAAATCGTAATTCGATCCGTCTTGCAGGCATCCCGTGGCCTGCGTGTCATAGATCGATCCCGCATCGTTCCCAACGCCATCGGCGGCGGCACTATAGGTGCCGCTGAAGCCCGTGGTGTGGGTGGAAACCACTTCGGCGGCGGAATCCGCGCCCATAACCGCCTGGTTCAACGCGTTGCAGACCTCGGGTTTCAACTGCTGGGCCCAAACGATCAATTCGGGTGATGTGGTGCCGATATTTTTGACAACGATACGGCCATCAAACCACCATTTTGTCGTGGTGGCGGATGATGACAGTGCGACGGATGGAATATCCTGATAATTCATATTCCCGCCGGCGACGCTGAATACATCGCAGGAATCATCTGCCGGTGCCCCGGCATTGTCACCCACTCCGGCGGCTCCGTTCGCGCTGTACAGGTTGATTTGCGTATCGCTGCATCCGCGGAGGCGCAAAGTCTGGACGGTTTTTTTGATCCCGTCCGCATAGGAAAGAACCTCTTGTGCCGCGATGCGTGCTTGTTCGGCGGTCAGGGACGAAATCCCGCTCCGGGAATCACGAAACACGACATAGGACAGGGCCGCGAACATGGCGATGGCCATAAGGATCAGAATGATGGCGGAGCCGGTTTCCGAAGATGTGCGCTGGTCTATCATGGAACGATTCTACCCCAAATATCCCTAAGGCAGGACAAAATCCTGAAATTCTTTTTTCGAAGACACCGGGATGTGGACTTCGATGGCGGTGTGCCCCGCTGCCGCGAGTGTCAAAAACACATCGCGGCCTGCGCCGATTTCGATGTTGTCGAGCAGGCCGATCCCCAGAACCGGGCAGGCCAAGGACTGCCCCGCCTGAAGGGCTTTTTCAACCTTCAAACGCTTGTCCCGCTCATGCAAGGGAAGATCGTCCAGCCCGCGGATGGCCCCGTCCGGTGTCAGCCATTCAAAGCTGAACAGGGAAGACCGCCAGCTTTTGATAGTCTTGGCGGCCTCTACACGAACGCGGACATAGCGGTCTTCCCGCCCCTTGATGGACGGGTTGTCGGTCAGGATCAGGTCGATGGCGGCCATGGCGGTTGCCCCTTCACGGTTTTTTAGGGGGCATTGCCTAAAGCCAGCCCCCATGCCAATGTAAGGCAAAACTGGATAACAAACGGTTAAGGCCATGACGCGCGAATTTGTACAAGAAGCCCCTGAAATCATTGAAGTTTCTGCGGATGCTGACGAGGTAAAATGTGATGGCGGCGGCGGTGCGCTGGGCCACCCCATGGTCTGGTATTCCTTTGATGGCCGGAAAACCGTCGAATGCGCCTATTGCGACCGCCTGTTCTTGAAAAAGCCGTAACAAACCTTATATTCTCCTGATGACGGGGGTGCTGCACGGTGCGGGCCCCTTGGCATATCAACTCGCTGAATGCAGGAGTTTTTCATGAGCACACGTTTGTCTGTCTTTGACAGCCCCCTTTTCCTTGGTTTCGATCATTTCGAAAAAACATTCGACCGGATGCGCAAAAGTTCCGGTGAAGGTTATCCGCCCTATAACATTGAACAGATCGGCGATCACGGCTTGCGGATCACGCTGGCGGTGGCCGGGTTTAAAATGGAAGATCTGGAAATCGAGGTGGAAAAAAACCAGCTCAATATCCGTGGCCGCCAGACCGAAGAAGAAGGGCGTCTTTATCTCCACCGCGGGATTGCGGCGCGCCAGTTCCAGCGCAGCTTTGTCCTCGCCGATGGGATCGAAATCTTGCGCGCTTCTTTGGACAACGGCTTGCTTCATATCGACATGAAACGCGAAGAACCCGAAAGCACGGTCCGGAAAATTCCGATCGCGGGCGGCAAAGCGGCGGAAAAGCCCATTGGAATCGAAGGAAAATAGGCTTTTTAATCGCCTTTTTACCGATTTTTTGCTACAGTGGAGAGGTAGGTACGAGAATATGAACAATAATTTGCCCGAACGTCCGATCCGCGACCTTTTAAAAGGGTTGTCTTTGCGTGATTTTGCGCGAATCGGTATGGATGAAATCGCCTATATCCGCCCCGTGACGGTGGCTGGGCGCACTGTCGATGCATTTGCCGTGTATGCGGCGGACGGGACGCAGCTGTCCGTTCTGGACAGCATGGACATGGCGATTGCCACGATGCGGCACAATGACCTGATGCCCGTCACGTTGCACTGACACACATGGTTTAAATGAAAACGCGAAAGCCGGTTGTTCGACGACCGGCTTTGTTTTTTATGCAGTACCAAAACGGCTTGGCGTTCTGATTTCAACTTCATCGAAATCCGCGAAATCATTCACGGCAATCTGTTCCAGATAATTATGAAGCGCGAGGAGCTTGTCGTTTTCCTCGATCCTGCCCGAACGCGGCATGACCAGATCGGTATCGACGACCAGACGGCGGCGCATACGGTTTTGCATATAGGTTTCGCTGACACGAATACTTTTGATATGGGGATGTCCGGATAGCATGGCGTTTTCCTTTCGTGTGTGAATGTTGCGACAAATCACACGCCCTCAAAGGTTCAAACCGCCCCACGCCCTATGATATTCTTTTTGAAATAAACGCTGTGTTACGCCGCCAGCAATTTACTTGATGATTGCTCCAGGATGTTACGCAAATCCTTTTCGTCGACGGCTGAACGAAGCCTACTACAGATTTGTGCATTGCGCAACAGCCGGGAAATCCGCGCCATCGTCCGCAGGTAGGATGACCCTTCGCGTGGCGGGGTCAAAAGGATGCAGACAAGATCGACATCCTTGTTATCGGGCGTGGTCATGGCACACGGTGTTTTCAACCGCACGAAAATATTCAATGCGCTTTGCAATCCGCCCATCCGTAAATGGGTCAATGCAATACCGTCACCGATGGCAGAAGGATGTTCCCGTTCGTTTTCGATCAGGCGGTCCAAAAGAATGCGTTCTTTCAATCCGATCAGTTTGGAAACCTCGCGGGCGATATTTTTCAAAAGCTGCTTTTCGTTCGGAACGGACAGCGATGGAACAACCAGATCGAAAGAAAGAGGGTTGTCGAAAGAAACCGGTGTGTGAGTCATGCAAATTTCCCCGTTTTGCTGGGCCCTAGATAAACGTATTCGCGGCAAGTTCAAATGGTTTTCGTTGCCGCATCGCCGAAAAATCCAAAGTTTTTTTCAAGGGCGGCATTTACCCAAAAAACTCTTAATTTTTGATGAAGTCTTATGAGGCAGGCACAAAAAAAACGCCGGCGAAATGCCGGCGTTCCATAAAATTTAAAAATTTTATTTTCCGACCTTGGTGGTTTTTCCATCGGGATCGACCCAGCCGATATTCCCATCGGGGCGGACATAAACCATGTTCAATCCCTTGTGCCCCGCATTGCGGAACATCATGGCGGGCAGGCCGGAAAGCTCCAGCCGCATGGCGGCTTCGGAGGCACTGAGCGTCGGGATGTTGGTGGCGTTTTCCGCGATCACCAGATGGTCGCTCACCTCGTCATTGTCCTGCTCGGGGGACAGGGTGCGTTCCATCGCCGGCACGAAATGGTCATCCGACAATTCGTCCTGCCGTTGATGGTGGTCGCGCAATTTGCGTTTGTAACGGCGCAATTGTTTGGCCACCTTGTCCGCCGCCTGATCGAACGATACGTACGGATCGGCCTCTGTCGCATCGGAAATGACCATGATGTCTTTTCCGACACGGATGGAAATATGGGTTTTTGTAAAAGCGTGCCCCTCGGGCGCAAAGGTGACAATCGCGTCGATCGCGCGGTTGAAATATTTTGTGTTGATGTCCTCCAGCTTGTCTTCGACATGTGTTCTCAGCGCGTCGCCAAGATCCATTTGTTTGCCTTGTACGGTTAGTTGCATGGTTTCACCTTTTCTTTTTATGGATAGACGCCAGCGGAAAAAACAGGCGAAAATGCCCGCAGGGTGCGGAATTGCGCTGTTTTTCTGGCATGGAATAATTATAGTCCTAATCGGTTAATAAAAAAAGGCCAATGGGTAAGAATCTTGAAAAACGACAAAAAAATAGGGGTTTTCGATTCCGGCCTGGGCGGCCTTTTTATCGCCCGGGCCATCCGGGCGCGCCTGCCCGCGTATGATTACCTTTATCTGGGGGATACATTACATCTTCCTTATGGTCGCAGGTCGGATGCCGCGATTCATGACCTTTGCGAAGGCGCGATGCGGTATCTGATCGGGGAAGGATGCGATCTGATCGTTATGGCCTGTAACACGGCGTCCGCTGCCGCTTTAAGAAAATTGCAACAGGGCTTTCTGGCAAAAGAATACCCCGATAAACGCATTCTGGGTGTCATCGTGCCGACGCTCGAAGAAGCAATCGACCGCGGCGCGCGTAACATCGGCCTGCTCGCCACGCAACGCACCGTGCAATCGGGCATTTATGCGGCGGAACTTAAAAAAATAAATCCGCATGTGGAATTAACGGGTGTTGCCGCGCCATTGCTGGTGCCGATGATTGAAGAGGGCGGGGAAAAATACATCGATGCTGTGCTCGCGGATTATCTTCAACCTATGAAAGCGGCGGGGGTGCAAAGCGTGATCCTCGGCTGTACCCATTATGTGGGGCTAAAAAACCGCGTAAAAGAAACTCTGGGGAATGTCGATGTGATTTCGCAGGACGACATCATCCCCGAAAAGCTCGCCGATTATTTGATCCGCCATCCGGAAATGGAAACAAGGTTGTCCAAGGGCGGGGGTTTTGATCTGCGCGCGACCGATGCCAATGAAAATTTCCAAAAGAATGCGGAGGCATTGCTTGGGGAGAAAGTAACCCTGATGCAGGCCGTGTACTAACGATTTTTGATTTTCCGCCGCTGAACACTTGATGGAATGTTCAACATATCGCGGTATTTGGCGACCGTACGGCGGGCAATGTCCACACCGTCTTTTTGCAAGGCATCGACAATGGCATCGTCCGATAGAATATCATCCCCTTTTTCGGCATCGACCATCGCCTTGATCCGCGCCTTGATGGATTCGGCCGAATGCGCGACGCCGTCCGCCGATACCAGCGCGGTGGAAAAGAAATATTTCAGCTCAAAAATTCCGCGCGGCGTACCGATATATTTGTTGTTGGTGACGCGGGATACCGTACTTTCATGCATTGCAATCGCTTCTGCAATGTCTTTGAGCGTCAACGGCTTTAAAAACTCGATTCCGAACATAAAGAACGCATCCTGTTGTTCGACGATCTCCGATGCCACCTTTAAAATGGTTTGCGCGCGTTGATCGAGCGATTTGACCAGCCAGTTCGCGTTGTTGAGTTGCGTGGTAATATATTCGCGGTCTTTCTTGTCCTTCGTCGCACCGGACACTTGCGTGTAATATTCGTTGTTCACCAGAACGCGGGGCAATGTTTCGGTGTTTAATTCCACGCGCCATCCGCCGCCCAGCGTTTTGGGTAGCTTTTTCATCAGAACGTCGGGAATGGCGGTTTGCACCACCATATGGTCGAAATTGGATGCGGGCTTGGGGTTCAACGCCTTGATGTCCGCCACCATGTCGGCCAGATAGGTCGTGTTCACATCACATTTTTTGGCAAGCCCGTCCAGATCATGCCCCGCGAGCATATTCAGGTTGTCGAGCAAAACCTTCATTGGTGCATCGTATTTTCCCTGTTCGTCCAGTTGTAGCGCGAGACATTCTTTCAAATCGCGGGCAAACACACCGGAAGGCGAAAATTTCTTTAAAGTGCCGAGCAGTTTTTCAATCCGCGCCTGATCCGCGCCCGTCTTTTGCGCCAGCGTTTCTTCGTTATCGCGCAAATACCCCGCCTCGTCCACGCGGTCGATCAACAGCGCGCCCACCATCCGGTCGCGCGGATCATCGAACGCCATGTTGAGTTGTTCGATCAAATGTTCGCGTAAGGTTTCGGGGCGGGCCAGCGAATTTTCAAACGCGGAATCGAGCGTATCAAAATTCCGGTTGCCGCCCGAGCCCGCCTGCACCACGCCGGCATCGAAATCCGTGCTGGATGTGGCGGCGGGGGTGTCCGCCTCGTTTCCCGTCCATTCGGAATCAAACTCTTCTTGCATCGAATCACGTTCCTCCTTTTGGGAGGAATCGAGGCTTTCGGATTCGGTTTCATTGGGCTGTTTTTCGAGCAGCGGATTTTGCGCGATTTCGCTCTCGATATATTCGGCCAGCTCCACGTTTGAAAGTTGCAATAGCTTGATCGCCTGCTGCAATTGCGGCGTCATCACAAGGTTTTGTGACTGGCGGAGGTCAAGGCGCTGGTTGATATTGCTCATACGCGGGTAATCCTTGGCGGGTGAATCCCAATGCAAGAATTGTACCACGGGAAGATTTAAAGAAAAGGTGAAAGGGGTTTATAGAGTTACAACGAAAACCCTTCGCCGAGATAAACACGGCGGACATCTTCGTTGGCGACGATGTCTTCGGCGGTGCCTTCCATCAGGACTTTGCCGTCATGCAGGATATAGGCACGGTCGACGATTTCGAGGCAGTCACGGACATTGTGGTCGGTGATCAAAACGCCGATGCTTTTGGTTTTGAGGTATTTGATCAGGTTGCGGATTTCACCCACGGCGATGGGGTCGATCCCCGCGAGCGGTTCATCGAGCAGCATGAAATGTGGACGGCTTGCCAGCGCACGGGCGATTTCGACGCGGCGGCGTTCCCCGCCCGAAAGTGCGGGGGAGGGTGTGCGCCGCAGGTGGGAGATGTGGAATTCGGACAAAAGCTCTTCGAGCAGTTGTTCCTGATCATCCTCGGGCAAATCCTGCGCTTGGATTACCGCGCGGATGTTGTCTTCGACGTTCAGGCCGCGAAAGATGGAGCTTTCCTGCGGCAGGTAGCCGATCCCCATCCGTGCGCGGCGATACATGGGCAGCGCGGTGATGTCCTGCCCGTCCAGCAGGATTTCCCCCGCATCGGCATCGATCAATCCGGTCATGATGTAAAAAGAGGTCGTCTTTCCCGCGCCGTTGGGGCCGAGCAGGGCGACGGCCTCGCCCCTCTGGACGTTCATGCTGACATCGCGCAGGACGGGCCGCTTCTTATAGCTTTTGGCCAGGTGCGCGGCGGTCAGTCCCTTGGGCACTTCTTTCAATCGGGAAAATGTGGTCTGCGTGGTCATGATCTTACTTCGTTGCGGGGGCTACCATAGCATTGCCGGGTACGGGCGCGGAAGGCGTATTTTGCGAAGGCGCAGGGGCTATGGCGGCGGATGATTGATCCTGTCCCTTGTTACCGCCTTTCTGGCTGGCGGGAAAGAAAACGCCGCGGACCCGTCCGCCCGGCTTTTCGGACCCGAACATCTTGCTGACATTCGTGGTCAGGTTTACTTCCGCCCGGTCGCCTTCGAGCGTGTTCTGATCGCGCGCGACCTTGACCTTGCCGCGCAGTTCGGCGGTGTTGGAATCGGCACGGTAAATGCCGTGCGCGCCGGTTAAGGTTTCGGTCGCGGTTTTGATGACGACATTGCCGTCGGCCTCCATGTGGTCGAGGCTGCCGCCGCCGATGCCGGATTTTTGTTCGCTTGCGCCCGCTTTGGCCTGATCATCCTTGAAATACGCGGTGATGGTATCCGCGCTTAATGTATCTTTGGGGCGGATGACCTTGGCATGGCCGATCGCTTTGGCTTGCCGCGTCTGCGCATGGTATTCCATCCGGTCGGTCGCCGTCACCGTTTGTTCGGGGGATACCAGCTTCAGATCATTGCCCGTTAAAACGGCGATGCCGCCCGGCACGTCATAGACGGCCTTGTCGCCATAGGCTGTGTTTTTTTCATCGGTGATCTGCACATTGCCTTCGGCGGTCAATTGATAGATTTCCGTATCGCTGCTTTCCCCTTCACGGTAACCGGCGGTCAGAAGATCGCAATGGATGGTCATACCGCCTTGGGTCACAACCACGTTTTCGCGCGCCACATATTGCTTGTTGTCTTTGAGCCATTCCACGGTTTTCGTGGCGGTGATTTCGATGGGCGCGTTGCTTTGCGCGGGACCCGGGGCGGGCGTATTTTGCTGCGCGATGGCGGCGGGCGTAACGGACATCGCCAATATCAATGCGGCCATCCATGCGGATTGTTTCATTCTGTGTTCTCCTTGGTCGGGATCAACGGCCCCGATGTGCTGTTCAAAATCACCTTGGCGGGCCCGGTAAAAATCATCGTGCCGCCTTCGGAATCACCTTCCAATCCTTTGGCCTCCAGCGTACCGGACGGGCCGGTCACCATGACATCGCGCCCCGAATAGGCTTTTTGCGTGTCCAGATCGAGCCGGAGCTCCTGCGTAGACAGCGTGTACCCATCGCTGCTCTTGATGTGGACATCGCCGGACAGGTTGAGTTTTTGGCTCTTTTGCTCATAAAGGCCCGTGTTGGCTTTCGCATCCATCCGCCCGCCGTCTTTTTTGTCGAGTCCCGCGACGGGATTTTCCAGTTCGATGATGTCGGGATTGTCGCGGCCCTGCACGGCACGGTCGGCGGTAACGCTATAGGGTTGTTCCTTCGCATCGACGCTGTTGAAGACGGGCTTCATCAATTCGTTCTGGATGTTTTCGGATGCGGGAAGAACCTCTTCTTTTTTCATCGGTGTCAGGCGGTTTCCCGTGGCATTCCAGGTGATGATGACCACCATCATGCCGAGCGCGGTTAGCGGTAGAATCCAGCGCAAATTCCGCACCACGGCCGAATAACGCATATTGATGATGGGGATTTCCCGCTCTTCGATCGAAAGCTGGCTCAGGCGTTCCTGCGGTGTATCGCTGTTTTGCGCATCCATGCCTATCTGTTTACACCGAAACGGCGGGCTCAGGCAACGCCGCGCTGGAGACAGTCTTGCAGGCGGATCAGGCCCTTAAGGATGCCTTCGCCGTCCTTGACGACAAGGCTGGTGATATATTGCCCCGGCGTTTTGGTCATGATGTTGAGGGCTTCGACCGCAAGGGCACCCGGCAAAATGGATTTGGGGGTTTTGCTCATCACCTCGCTGGCGGGTTTTTGCAGCAAATTTTCCCCCATATGGCGTTTCAAATCGCCGTCCGTGACGATACCTTTCAAGGTATCGCCCTCCATAATCAGGACGCAGCCGAGGTTTTTTTCGGTCAGCAGGACGATAACCTCCCCCATCTTCGCGCTTTGTGGCAGGACGGGCAGGTCGGCCGTTTTGTGCATGATGTCGGCAACGGTGAGCAATTTCTGGCCCAGCTTGCCGCCGGGGTGGAACACGCGGAAATCTTCGGGCGTTAAGCCCATCCGTTCCAGAAGCGCAATCGCCAAAGCATCGCCCAGAGCCATCATCATGGTGGTGGATGTGGTGGGGGCAAGACCGTTGGGGCAGGCTTCGGGCACGCGGGGAAGCTGCAGCAAAATATCGGCGTGCTTGGCCAATGTGCTTTCGGGTTTGCTGGTGATGGCGATCAGCGGGATGCCGAACCGGCGGGTATAATGGATCAGGTCGGAGAGTTCCGCATTTTCGCCGGAATAGGAGAGCATCAAAACGATGTCCCCTTCCATGATCATGCCGAGGTCGCCGTGGCTGGCTTCACCCGGATGTACAAAGTGCGATGGCGTGCCGGTGGAGGCGAGCGTGGCGGTCAGCTTTTTGGCGACATGGCCGCTTTTTCCGATACCGGCGACGATCAACCGCGCGCGGCGTTCCGTTTTCATCTGGTGAATAATGTCCACGGCCTTGGTGAAATTACCATCGAGCGATTCGGCAAGGGCTTTCAGCCCGTCCATTTCGGTGAGGATGGCTTTGCGCCCCACATCCAGATCGGCGTTTTTTGTTGCGGGGGTTTTAGTGGGCGAAGATGTCGACATCGGCCCATCCATCAAGATCAAGCTGTGCGCGCGTGGGAAGGAAGCTATAGGCGGCCTGCGCCAGATGAGTGCGGTCTTCACGCGCCAGCATCGCATCCAGTTTTTCTTTTAATTTGTGTAGGTGGAGAACATCGCTCGCGGCATAGGCCAGCTGTTCTTCGGACAAATCCTTGGCACCCCAGTCGGAGGTTTGCTGCTGTTTGCTCATCTCCACGCCCAGCAATTCGCGGCACAGTTCTTTCAAACTGTGCTTGTCCGTAAAGGTACGGGTGAGGCGGGAGGCGATTTTTGTGCAGTAAACCGGCGCGCAGTCGATGCCCAGATAGGCTTTGATCGCCGCAATGTCGAAGCGTGCGAAATGGAATATCTTCAAAACCTTGGGATCGGTCAAAAGGGTCTTCAAATTCGGTGCGGCATAGTCTCCGGCGGCCAGCTGCACCAGATGGGCGTTGCCGTCCCCGGCCGAAAGCTGGACAAGGCACAGCCGGTCCCGCGCGGGGTTTAATCCCATTGTTTCGGTGTCGATGGCGACGGATGCGCCGAAAGAAAGTCCTTTGGGAAGATCGCCTTTGTGAAGGGTGATAGCCATAATGCTACTTTCAAAAACTTTGCTTCATGCCTTTTGTAAGGGCGAAGCGTGGTGCCCATGAGAGGACTCGAACCTCCACATCCTTGCGGATACTAGCACCTGAAGCTAGCGCGTCTACCAATTCCACCACATGGGCATTTTGTGGGTCGGTGGGATTTTTATAGGAAGCACAGGGGCTTGTCAAACGCGTTCTAGGGGCCTGTCGGGTTACCCGCGGGGCTGTCTTTTTCTGGCCTATCCCGTTCTTTTTCATTTATTTTTTACCATTACGGGGTCACAATAGAGGGCGTTTAGGCGCGCATTCCATTCCCGCCGGAGGCCAAGACCCGCCATGAAAGTCCTGATTATAGATCGCGATCCGATGTTTTCCAACCTGCTGGGGGCCAAGATCAAGGCCGCCGGGCACGAGGTGATTGAAACCACCATCAAGAACGAAGGGATCGAAGCGATCGGCACCAGCCAGGTCGATGTCGTCTTTTTCGATCCGTCGCCGATGACGGATGCGAAGGCGATTTTGTTGCAAATCCGGCGTATGGTTCACACCTACCCCTATCTGGTGATGATGGGCAAGGATCTGACCCGGATGGAAGCAATCAAGTCGGGCTGTAACGACGGGCTGTCCAAACCGCTCGATCCCGCGGCTTTGGTGGCAACGCTCCGGAATGCCGAACGCATGTGCGCACTGATCCGTAGGATCGGCGATGAAAGTTTTGATTTTCCTTCTTCGGGCGGCGTGATTTCCAAATCCGCCTTCAACCAGCTTTTTATCTCTGCCAGCGACCGGGTCAGCCGGTACGGCGAAAATTCCAGCGTTCTGTTCATCGGAATCCCGAATTATGAAGAGATCAAGCTGGATGACGGAAAATTCGCGGCCGATTACGCGGTCTCTCGCCTGGCGCAAACGCTGGTGCGCCTGCGCCGGCAATCGGATATTCTGGGCCAGACGGGGGTCAATGAATACGCGCTCCTGCTTCTGGGGGCGAAAGATTCCACCGAAGCGATGGAGGCGGCCAAACGCTTTTCCGCCGCCATGGACGATCTGCATGACATCACGGCAAACGGGGTGTCCAGTCTTGAAATCGACGTGCGCCTGATCTCCCTTCCCATGGGGGCCGAAGATTTCGAAAGAACCAGCTTTCTAAAATCGGCGAACGCCGCATAACGGGCGATTCGGGGCGCGGGTTTTCCCCTTCGCCTGTTGATAACCCTCTTGAAAAAAATCCATCCACAGGAACAAACGGCGGCCCGCCAAGGGCTTGCGCGGGCGGGCGTTTTTCCCGTCTTGTCCGCGCGTCTTGTCCTGCGCTCTAATGGGCCATCCATTCATTCTTCCGCCGCGAAAAAGCGGCCGTAAAAAGACGATAAAAAGGTTCTGCCATGTGTCCGGCACAACGACGTAAAAAACATCAGGGCCGCGCCTATCTCGCCTTTGCGCTGGCGGGGTTTTCCGGGCTCTTCGGGCTGGGGTTCATACTGGTGAAAAGCCCCGCGGTGCAAAGCGGACGCTATCTCGCCCTGGCCATGGATTCCTACGATCACGGGGCCTATGCGGATGCGGCGGCGGCTGCGCGGGCGGCGGTGCGGCTTGATCCCGTGACCCCTGCCAACTGGCTGTTTCTTTCCCGTGCGCTACAGGCGGGCGGTCAACAAAGCGCGGCGCACCGCGCGCAGGTGATTGCCATGCGGCTGCAGCATAAGGACGATCCGGCAAACCCGCTTTATGCCAGCCCCGCAGACCTGAAACTAAGCTTTCTTGCCATGACGCCGGACGGGGGCCGTTGATGCGGCGTGTCGGTTTTATCCTTGCGGCGGCGTCTGCGGGTTTAAGTGTGGTTTTGCTCGCCTGGAACGGGTTTCACGACTACCGCGAAGACTGGGTTTACGGCTTTCTGGCGGCATTCTGGAGTGTGCTGATGATGGCGCGCCTGATGACCCTGACCACGCCCAATCCCTCGGCCGCCGGGGGCGGTCCGCTTGCACAAAAAATACTGGGCCATTTTCATGACCGTCAGGAAGAAGACCGCCAGAAAATCCTCGAAACGGCTTTTGGCGGGTCTTTTGCCCTGTTTCTTTTTGCGGGGTTTTCCCTTGCAGCATGGCTTGGAATTTGTGCAGCATTTTCTGCACAAATCCCGGCGGTGGAAGGGATCGCTACCCTGTTTGGGGCCTTTGATTCCAGCATTTCCTTGCACACGATACGGCTCTTTGACTGGAGCCAGGCGTTCATGCTGTTTCTGACCTTTGCCATGATGGGGTTCGTGATCCGCAGCCATGCGGGTGATCACCGTCTGGCGCGCCCTCTGTTGATCGTGGTGGCGGGGTATGCGGTGGCGGGGCTGATTTTCTTTTCCGGCCTGCCCGGCGAAGCGGGGGATTTTACCACCTTGTCCACCGGCCTGGCCGGCGGGGGGTCGGGGGCCGCATCGTATCTGCCGCTCGCGCTCGAACCCGGCAAAACGCTCAGTCTCTTTGAAATCATCCTGCTCGAAGGCGGGGTGGTCGGGCTTGGCATTCTTTCTTTCCTGATCTTCATCCCGCTGGGTTATGTGTCCTTATCGGCGCAGGGCGCCTTGCGCGATCCCATCTCCATCGGTGCGGGCGTCCTGATCGGCGCGGTGATGATTCTGTCCGCCTTCCTACCCTTTACCGAAGCCCTGGGGGCCTTTCTCGCTTTGTGCTGGATGGGGCTGTTTCTGGCCTGGGGCCTGTGCGAAACGGCGTCCGCCGAATCGAACGCTTGACAAAAGAACAAAAGTAGAACATCATAGGCGCAACAGAGCGATTTCTGTGCCAAAACAATCCCGCCCGCTTTTTTAAAAAAGGCGGGTTTTTTTATTTTTAATCAAAGGAGTAACAAAAAATGCCCACCCTTCTTCCCGTCGATGCCGACAACCATGTCATCCCCGCCATGCGCTTAAAATCCGGCGCGGCCCATTCCGTGGCGGCTTCGGCCACCTCCGCCCGCAATGCCACGGCCTTTAACGCCGACACGCAGGTGGTCAGCTTGTATGCAACCGTGCCCGTCTATGTCCGGTTTGGTACGTCCACCGTGACGGCGGCATCCACCGACCATTATTTCCCGGCGGGAGTCTATTATGATTTTTCGATCGGGGCCGGCGGCAAAGGCGGTCGTTTTACCAACGTGGCGGTGCTGGCGGTCTCCGGGTCCGGTACGGTCTATATCTCGGAAAAGGAATAGCCCTTAAAAAAGTGGACCAACTCAATCAACATTAAGGCTTTATGCGCGGGCGCGGGATTTCAGGGCGGTGGCAATGGTGCCGTCGTCCAGAAATTCCAGCGCGCCGCCCACCGGTACGCCATGCGCCAGCCGTGTGATGTGGGTGTTCATGCCCTCCATCCGGTCCATCAGGTAATGCGCGGTCGCCTGCCCGTCCACGGTCGCGCTCAGCGCAAGGACGATTTCCCTGACCGTCCCGTCCGTCATCCGGCCCAACAGGGAATCGATGGCGAGGTTTTCGGGACCGATCCCGTCCAGCGCGGACAAAACACCGCCCAGCACATGGTATGTGCCGCGGAATGATCCCGTGCGTTCGATCGCCCATAAATCGGCAACCCCCGCGACCACGCAAATGATGCTGCGGTCACGGGTGGCATCCGTACAAATCTGGCAGGGGTCTTTGGCATCGAGATTGCCGCAGGTGGTGCAGGTCGTGATGGAGGATGCAGCATCGGTCAACGCCCGGATCAATGCGTCCATCTTGGTACCCTTGGCGGTGAGAAGGTGCAGCGCGATCCGACGTGCCGACCGTCCGCCCAGACCGGGCAGGGCCGCGAGCTGGCGGACGAGGACTTCAAACGGATGGTTTGCTTTGTCCTGTTGCATCGGATCAGTCATTGACCTTTTTGCGGCCGTTCGGGTTTTTGTACCCGAACAAACTATTGTCCAGCTTCATGCCCGTTTCCATGTTTTTCAAAACCACATCGGTGACTTCGCCTTGCGCGTCCGTCACGCGCCAACTGGCCAGCGCATAGGGAACGGGATTGAAAAACAATTGCACCTTGCCCGCGCCGGGTTCGTCCTTTTGCACGACGGTGATGACGATCTGGTCATCCTTGCCTTGCTGCAGATCGGTGACTTTCAGGTCGTCATGCAGGCTGAGATCTTCACGCAGCAGGAAATCGGCAAGCGTCTGGCCGATCGGCGCGTTGGATTGCTGTTTCATCTGGTCGTCGTAGTAATAAACGAAAAATCCAT
This sequence comes from uncultured Micavibrio sp., assembly GCA_964423095.1. Classification (GTDB taxonomy): domain Bacteria; phylum Pseudomonadota; class Alphaproteobacteria; order Micavibrionales; family Micavibrionaceae; genus Micavibrio_A. The sequence goes on along the minus strand of CAYRDI010000014.1, from coordinate 14,420 downwards.
CGGCCACGATGAAATCCCTTATTTCGTTATAATTGAATCGCATGCGGCCCGGACGGTCCAAATAAAACTGTCCCGAAAGGCGCGCGCCCAGCGAAGAGGTCTGGATAAAATCCGCCTTCGCGGTGTGCAGGTTGTTCAGATATTGCTCCGCCCGCTTTATTTCGGCGGCGCGGTCGATGGGTGTGGCCTTATTGGTAGCGGCCATGGCGGGAAGGGCGACAAATATCCCTGCGATCAGGGCGATGATAAAATGTTTCATACTTTCTTTTACGAAAGAATTGGGACCAAAGGAAGGCGGAAAAAAGGATTATTCCATGGCGGAAAAATGTCCACCAACACGACCAACATTAACCTTTGCGGTTTAGAACCGGATCGAATGGCGGTTGACCAATGGCGGGCGCGCCGTGTCGTGCATCAGGATGGCTTTGGCACAAAACGCACCGTGGGCGATGCATTCTTCCACGGGCCGTCCGTCCAGTTGCCCGGTTAAAAATCCGGCCAGAAACTGGTCGCCCGCACCGGTCGTGTTTTTCGGTTTGGCCACGGGGTCGATGGGGTAATGGGTGATGCCGCCGCCCGATGCGTAATACGCGCCGCCGACATTGGCGGTCATCAACGTATCGCAATCCCATGCGGCCAAGGCAGCGAGCGTTTCATCCGTGCCGGTCGTGCCGGTGAGCGCAGGCAGGTTCATGTGGTTGCCGACAATCAGCCGGATGATTCCGGCATCGGTCAACGCACGGATGTTTTGGCTGTAACGTGCGGCAAAATCACGGTCCATCACCTTCATCACCACGGGGACGTTTGCGGATTCGGCGCATTGAAAAACCTTTTTGGCGGTGGATTTATCGTGCCCGAATTCAAACACGTAGATTTCGGTGCAGATCATCTGCGCCGCCTTCAAGGCGGTTTCGTCCAGATCGGCGGCTTCGAGCGACCAACTCGCCCCGTCCATATAGGCAAAGGATCTCTCGCCATCGGGCGTGACCAGCACGGCGCATTGCGATGATTCTTTGTTCGCGGGCGCGACCCCATAGGCGACGGTGTATTCGGTGAAGGAAGACCGGTACAGGGATTCAAAGGAATCATTGCCGATCTTGCCGTAAAAAGCCGTGGAAACGCCGCCCGCCGCAAGCCCGCAAATGGTGTTGGCCGCGCATCCGCCCGGTATCGCATCGAACCGGTTTAAATCGCCGCGCAGACGGGCGAAGGACAATTCATCGAATTTCGTTGCGCCGCCCTTGGCCACCTTGTGCCGTTTTAAAAACGCATCGTCGATATGCGCCACAAGATCGATGTTGGCAAGGCCGATGCCGATGACGTCCGCCATGGGTTATCGCTTCCCGACCAATACTTCGCGTTTGCCGACATGGTTGGATTTGCCGACCACGCCCTGCTTTTCCATCTCTTCGATAATCCGCGCCGCGCGGTTGTAACCAATCTGCAAATGCCGCTGGATAAAGCTGGTGGAGGCCTTTTGTTCGCGGGCAACCAGCGCAACGGCTTCGTCATACAGCGCATCGCACGGCTCGTCGCCGCCTTCCCCGCCTTCGCCATCGCCGAACTCGCCCTCGGTGATGTCTTCGAGGTAACTTGGCTCCGCCTGCGATTTCAAAAAGTTCACGACGTTTTCGACATCGGAATCGGACGCGAACGGCCCGTGGACGCGGGTGATGCGCCCGCCTGCGGCCATATAGAGCATGTCCCCCTGGCCCAGCAATTGTTCTGCGCCGCCTTCGTTCAGAATGGTGCGGGAATCGATCTTTGAGGAAACGGCAAACGAAATCCGCGTGGGGAAGTTCGCCTTGATCACGCCCGTGATCACGTCCACGGACGGGCGTTGCGTGGCCATGATCAGGTGAATGCCAGCGGCGCGTGCCATCTGTGCCAGACGCTGGATCGCGCTTTCGACCTCTTTGCCCGCCACCAGCATCAGGTCGGCAAATTCATCGACGATCACGACGATGTAGGGCAGGTCGATCAGGTCGAGCGGTTGCTCTTCATACACCGGTTTGCCGGTATCGACATCGAAGCCGGTTTGCACTTTACGCATCAGCACTTCGCCCTTTTTGCGCGCTTCGGCAAGGCGGGCGTTGTAGCCATCGATATTGCGGACGCCGAGCTTTGACATCGCGCGGTAGCGTTCTTCCATTTCGGACACCGTCCATTTCAACGCGACCACGGCCTTGCCGGGTTCGGTCACCACGGGGGCGAGCAGGTGGGGAATGTCGTCATAGACGGACAATTCGAGCATCTTCGGGTCGATCATGATGAACCGGCATTTTTCCGGCGGCAGACGATAGAGCATCGAAAGGATCATCGTGTTGACGGCCACAGATTTTCCAGACCCCGTCGTTCCCGCGACCAGAAGGTGCGGCATCCGCGCAAGGTCGGCGATGATCGGTTTGCCGCCAATGTCTTTGCCCAGAATGAGCGGCAGCGAGGCGTTGTGTTTTTCGTAGTCGCGCGTGGAAAGCATTTCCCGCAGGAAAACTTTCTGGCGCACCTTGTTGGGAAGCTCGATCCCGATCACGTTGCGTCCCGGTACTACAGCGGCGCGGACGGAGGTTGCGGACATGGAACGCGCAATATCATCGGACAAACCGATGACGCGCGATGTTTTCGTTCCCGGCGCGGGTTCGAGTTCGTAAAGCGTGACAACCGGCCCCGGATTGATGGAGACGATATCGCCTTTTACATTGAAATCGTTCAGGACGTTTTGAAGCAGCGAGGCGTTCATCTTCAAAACTTTTTCATCGTATTTCTGGCTGACCGTTTCTTCATCGGGTTCCTGCAGCAAATCGAGTGTCGGCAATTCCCATTCGCCGCCATCGAACAACTGGAATTTCTTCTGGCGGGCTTTTACGCCCTTGCCCTTTTCAACCTGTTTGGGTTTGTTGACGCGGATGCCGAAGAAGGATTTTTCCTCGTCATCTCCATCTTCCTCGTCTTCTTCGTCTTCTTCGTTCCCATCTTCTTCGTCCTCGTCAGAGTCTTCCTCTTCTTCTTCCCCGGACTCTTCGTCGTCATCTTCGTCGGACTCTTCTTCCTCATCATCCTCTTCTTCGTCCTCGTCCTCGCTTTCGAGAACGTAATCGCCCTCTTCTTCGCGTTCGGGGATAATGGTCATACGGACTTTTTTCTTACGTTCGGGAACGTAGGAATCATCGGCGTAATGATGCACCCAGTCGATGAAGGCCGTCCCGGTATTGTAAATTGCGTACGCGCCGGCCATGACCAGGTTGACGGCGATGGCGGCGACCCAGCGGAGTTCGGACAAACCGATCGCAAAGGCCACGCACAGCAAGGCCATGGTGACAAATGCCCAGCCGCCCGCGGCAATCCCGAAGCCTGCGGACGATCCGAACAGGTCGGAGGTCGCTTGCAGCAATTTCATTCCGCCGCTGCCGCCCATGTGGGGCTGCGCCAGCCAGTCACCGGAAGGCACGCGGGCAAAGGCCGCGGAGGCGGAGATGGCGGCAAAAACCATGGCGGCAAAGCGGAGCCAGACCGGGCCGATGCCGCGGCGGGCGAGCACGCTGCCCCCCCACACCAAAAGCGTGATCCCGAAGACAAGCGACCCCAGCCCGATGGCCTGCAAGGTTATATCCGCAAACGATGCTCCTCTTGCCCCCATCCAGTTCTGGATACCGACGGCGGGGTCAAAGGCGGTATTGAAAGACGGGTCCGCGCGGTTATAGGACGCAATCGCCAGCACATCGAAGAGGCCGACGGCCAGCAACGCAAGACCCGTGATGTCGATGATCCGCCGGGCAACGAACGCCTGCAGGGATTCGGGAAACAACTGGGCAATGCGGCTTTGGGATTGTTTTTTGACTTTGTATTTACGGGCCATAGAAATACGTCTTTTAATTTTTAAAAGGTTGTCGGAACGAAAACGGGCGGGAAGGCACCTTGCATAAGATGCGCAGAATCAAGGGTTATTCTACCTCTCGCAACGGTAAATCACAAGGAAGCAGGCACAGGAAATGTCTAAAAATGCAAATCTGTGGTTGTGTTAAGTTTTTGTTAACCGTTCCGGTCGTAATTTGGTGTGGGGATTCTCCCGGATTTCTTTTCCAAAAGGGCTTCATCATGGCGCAAGCGGATGCCGCACAAATCGAATACACGATTTATACCTATGACATGCCTGTTCCTTCACAAAAGGGGGATACCAGCTGGAAAAAGCATGCCACGCTGGACGATATGACGAAGGCGATGACGGAGGCGGAATCGCTTCTGGAAAGCAAAAAGTTCCAGAAGATCGAAGTGAAGAAAAAGTTTTTCGACCAGAAAAAAAACCGCACGGTCGATATGACCTTGAAAATTTTCGAAACCACACCAGCCAAGGATAGAATGATCCTGTTGACAACGCTGGCGGCGATTTTCGGCGGGCTTGCCGCGTTCGGGGCCTGTTTCTTTTTCTTTAAAGGATAATGGGATCAACCTTCTTCGATCACGCCCGTCGGGTTGTGTTCCACCAGATCCGCCACCTGTTCGAACACAGCCGCATTTTCATCCATCTGTATTTTCAAGGGCGGATTTTGTTCGCCGATCGTGCGGAAAAACGCGGCGGCATCCTTGAGCAGCTTGGCGGCGAGTTGGGCGTGCGAGATCATATTTTTTCCTGACGTTCTATATCGGTTTTCGAAGATAGCATCATTTCGCGTTCCCGATCAAAGCACTATTTCGCGCGGAACGGATGGGCCTCATACGTCCCCAAAACATTGACTTCATCGGCAAAAAAGCCGAGTTCTTCCATTGCTAGCTGAAAGGGACGGTATTCCGGATGGCCTATGACTTCGGCGTAAAATTCTGCGACCTGGAATTGAGGGTTTACGTAGGATTCCAGTTTGATCATGTTGACGCCGTTGGTCGCAAAACCGCCCAACCCTTTATAAAGCGATGCGGGAATATTGCGCACGCGGAAAACAAAACTGGTGATATAGGTTTTGCTGTCATCCGGTTTTTCAATTCGTGCATCGCGGGACAGGATGATAAAACGCGTGGTGTTGTGGTCGGCGTCCTGCACATCCGCCCGCAGGACATCCAGCCCGTAGATTTTACCCGCTAGCGTGGAGGCGATGGCCGCGTGCTCGGGATCGGCCTTGCGTGCCACTTCTTCGGCGGCTCCGGCCGTATCCGCATGGACATGGGCCTTCAATCCCAGTTCGCGGATCATGTTCCGGCATTGGGGCAGGGCATGGACATGGGAATGGACATGCTTCAAGTTTTCGATTTTCGCGCCTTTGACGCCCAGCAAGGCATGTTCGACCTTTAAAAAATGTTCGCCGATGATCGAAAGTCCGCTTTTGGGCATCAGGCGGTGGACATCCGCCACACGGCCGGCCAGCGTGTTGTCGATCGGGATCATGGCTAGATCTGTGGCACCGTTCTGGACGGCGGCAAACGCATCCTCGAACGTATCGCAGGGCACGGTTTCCGCCTCCGGAAACACCTCGCGGCAGGCCAGATCGGAATAGGCCCCGTGGGCCCCCTGAAACGAAATTTTCCTGTATGTATCCTTGACAAAAGTCATTGTGGCCTTGATTTTTCCATGGTCAGAATTTACACGGTAATGCGGTGTTTCCCGCCTTGGCGGGGCCGCACCACTGGTATAGTCTTAAACACGCAAATGATGCAAGCGTATCAATTCCTTAACGGATTGATCGCATGAACCAAAAGGGGTCCCCCATGGGTGGAATGGAATTCAACAAAATCCTGGCGGCCGTTCTTGTGGCCGGAATCGTGGCCATGCTGAGCGGTTTTGTCTCCAAGCAGCTCGTTCATTCCGAAGAATTGAAACAGGATGCGTTTCATATCGAAGCCGCCGCCGGTGATGCCGGTGCGGGCGGTGCGGGCAAGGCGGCGGGACCTGAACCGATTTTGGCGATGCTGGCAGGCGCGGATGCCGCGCGCGGGGAAAAGGTCGCCAAGGCTTGCGCCGCTTGCCATACCTTTACCAAGGGAAGTCCGGCGGGTGTCGGCCCCAACCTCTGGGGTGTTCTTGGTGGGCCCAAAGACCACATGGCGGGCTTTGCCTATTCCGGCGAACTGCCCAAGGTCGGCGGCGGAACCTGGACGTATGAAGAGCTGAACAAATTCCTCTGGAAGCCCAAGGGCTACGCGCCGGGTACCAAGATGAGCTTCGCCGGGATTAAAAAGGCAGAAGATCGTGCCGCCCTGCTCGCCTGGCTGCGTACGCAAGCGGATGCGCCCAAAGCCCTGCCGTCCGATGCCGATATTGCCAAGGAGGAGGCCGATCTTGGTGTCAGTGCGGCTCCCGCCGCCGCCGGAGAGGCCGCCGCACCCGCGGCGGACGCGCCTCCCGCTGCGGATGCCAAGGCAGCGGAAGAGCCGAAAAAATAATATTCCTTCAAACGAAAAAAACGAAAAGGTGCCCGATGGCACCTTTTTTATTTGGCGGGTTTTATTGGATAGGCGTCAGGCCTTTTGTTCCCAGCCGCCGGTTTCGGTTTGCTGCCAGTAGGTGAGGGCGTAACCTGCCTCCTTGTACGTCTTCCAGCGGGCGCGGCCCAGCGCAACGGCTTCTTCGTCCTGCCCGTCCAGAAAATCGCAACACAAGGAAAAATCATTGATATTTTCGGGGACAGTTTTGTGATTGCACAGCACCAGCATATCCGCCCCGTTCGGATTTTCCGCCTTCGTCGTCAGAACGACCGGTTGAAGGTTGTCATGCGCCCCGCCGCTCGGCCCGTGGGGCAGGAAGCTGTCCGGTGCGTAGGTCCAGAAATGTTCGTCGAACCGCTGGACGTCTTTGTCATCGGCAAACCGGATAACAGCCTTGCGCCCACCCGCCAGAGCCTTGGTCAAAATCGCGGGCAACGCCTGTTCCAGTCTTTGGGTCAGCAGATGATAAAAACGGATTTCGGTCATTTCACTTCCTTTGCAGGCGATGGCGGATAACGATGCTTTTTGCCTTTGTAATCCTCGATCTCATAGAGGGTGCCCTCGGATCCGGTGACGGCGCAAGGGGTCAACGGCATTTTTCCAAATCCACCCGGTAGGTCGAGGACATAGTGCGGATAGGCAAGACCTGTGACCCTACCGCGTAGGGATTTGATAATATCCTGTCCCCGATTTATGTCGACGTAAAAATGGCTGGTTCCAGGGGCCAGATCCGGATGGTGCAGGTAATAGGGTTTTATCCGGTTTGCCAACAGGGTGCGGAACAGGGTTTCGAGCGTTTCCGGATTGTCGTTGACACCTTTCAGCAAAACGGACTGTGAAAGGAGAACCGCTCCCGTTTGTGAAAGCTGCCGGACCGCCTTGCGGATGGCTTCATTGATTTCGTTCGCATGATTGACGTGCAGAACGACATACAGGGCTTTTTCCATGTCCTTGAAAAGCGTCAGCAGGCCGTCATCCACCCGTGCCGGATTGACGAGCGGCGCACGCGTGTGGATACGGATCAACTCCACATGTCCGATGGATTCTATTTTTGTCAGCAGGTCGCCCAGCCGGCGGTTCGACAGCGTCAGCGGGTCGCCGCCCGTTAGAATAATTTCCCGTATTTCTGTGTGGCTGCGGACGTAATCAAGTGCTGCCTGCACTTCTTCATCCCGTAATGTGCCAACACCGCCGCCGACGGTTTCTTTTCTGAAACAAAAACGGCAATACACCGCGCAGGTGTCCGTGATTTTTAAAAGAACGCGGTCGGGATAACGGTGTACGATTCCCTTGACCGGACTATGGGCATCATCGCCGATCGGATCGGCCAGCTCGTACTGTTTGATGCGGTGTTCTTCGGGCGTAAAAATATATTGTCGTGCCACCGGATCGGTGTACGGGTCGGGTGTCTCAATCGTGTTTAAAACCTGTTGTGTTAACTTCGCGTGTTTGAAAGGTGTGTCCGGTGTCGTGCTCATCCCGCATAATTAGAGAGAACGAAGCGATATAGCAAGCGTACGCCAAAACCGGAACCGCCGCGGGGCGTAATCGCCTTGTCGGATTTGCCCCATGCCGTTCCCGCAATATCGAGGTGCGCCCATGGGGTTTTTGCTTCCACAAACTGTTCTAAAAATCCGGCCGCCGAACATGCGCCGCCATACCGTCCGAGATTGCCGAGGTTCTGGAGGTCCGCGACCTTGCTGCGCATTTCCTCGCGGTACGCCTCATCCAACGGCATGCGCCATAATTTTTCGCCCGTCTGTTTTCCGGCCGCGTCCAGTTGCGACCAGAGTTTGTCGTCATTGACGAACGCGCCCGCATATTCGTATCCCAAGGCCACCATGATGGCCCCCGTCAGTGTGGCGAGATCGACGATCATCGAGGGTTTGTACGTGTCCTGCACATAAGTCAGCGCATCGCACAAGACAAGTCTTCCTTCGGCATCGGTGTTCAGTACTTCGATCGTTTTACCGGACAGGGACGTAACGATGTCACCCGGTCTGTACGCCCGGTCGGATGGCATGTTTTCGGCAAGGCCGACAATGCCGATCACATCCACCTTCGCCTTGCGTACGGCCAGCGCGCGGATCAATCCGACCACGGCGGCGGATCCACCCATGTCCATTTTCATTTCTTCCATACCGGCGGCGGGTTTGATGGAAATCCCGCCGGTATCGAACGTCACGCCTTTACCCACAAAGGCCAGGGGCGTCTTGGATGATTTCTTGGCGGCAGAAGATGTACCGTTCCAGCGCATGATGACGACGCAGGGCGGACGCGCCGAACCCATGCCGACGGCCAGATGGGCGCCAAAGCCCAGCTTTTGCATTTTCTTGTGATCGATCACTTCGATCTGTACGCCGAGCGGTTTGAGTTCCTTTTGAACGAGGGCGGCATAGCTTTCGGGATACAGGACGTTCGGAACTTCGTTGACCAGATCGCGGGCGAACCGCACGCCTTCGTTCACGGCATCGTATGTCTGGTACGCCTTGGCCGCGGCGGTGGCGGCTTCGGTGACGATGGTCACGGTTTTCAATCCGTCATTTTTTATACCGTCCCCGGTTTTTTTCTTTTTGTTTCCTTGTTTGTACTTGTCAAACGCATAGGCGCGGAGCTGTATGCCCGAGGCGAGTGCGGCGGCCGTGTCCGCCGCGTCTGCCTTTTTGTCCTTTGGCAGATCGAAAAGGATGTTTGCGCCTTTGGCCCCGGCGGCTTTCAGGGCGGCCAGAATTTTCCCGCCGGTATTTTCGGTTTCCAAAGCCCCCGATCCTTTGCCCAGACCGGCCACCACAACCTGCGTGTATCCGGCCGCTTTGGGCAGGAAGAGGGTGAGCGTTTCGCCCGCCTTGCCCTTGAACCCGCCGCGGGCGGCAAGGGCCGCGGATAGCAGGCCCCCGGCCTTTTTGTCGAGCGCCAGTCCGCCGGCCAGCAATTTTCCGTCCCCATCGGTAAAGACCACGGCGGTTTCCGCGCCGGATTTGGATGATTTTGCGAAGGTGATCTGGAACGATTGGGCCATGAAATGCGGTTTCCCCATAAAAGGATTAAAAAGACGGGAACGGATGGACGAATCCGCCCGATGCGGTTATGAAGGACATCATAAGTCTTTTTGGCCCGAAGGCTAGAGAGAGCACGGGTTCAATGCGCAGATTTTTCATGGTTTTCGACCGCTATCTTTTAAAAAACCTTTCGTTGGCGGCGGCTTTCGTCGCGTTGACGCTGGCGGCCCTTATCATGCTGACCCAGTCCTTGAAATTTCTGGAACTGATCATCAATTCCGGTGCGTCCAGCCTTTCATTCTTTGCGCTTACACTGCTTGCCATGCCGCGCTTTTTCGAGGTGATTTTGCCCATCGCCCTGATGATCGCCACCGCCTTTATTTACAACCGGATGACGGCGGACAGCGAAATGGTCGTGATGAAATCCACGGGGTTTTCGCCTTTGCGCCTATCCCGTCCGGCGATGACGCTAGCGGGGGCCGGGACGGTCATGCTCTTTTTGATTGCGGCGTGGATCACGCCGCTTTCGCTTTCGAAGATGCAATCGATGCGCGTGTCGTTAAAGGCGCAATATTCCAACCTGCTTTTGCGCGAAGGCGTGTTCAATGCGCTGGGCGATGATCTGACCGTTTACATCAGCCGCAGGAACAGTGCGGGCGAAATGGAAGGAATCATGATCCACGACACACGCCAGAAAAACGGCAGGCCCGTGACCGTTCTTGCCCGCCGTGGTGTGATCGTCAGCGACCGCGACAAACAGGAAGTTATCGTTTATGACGGATCGCGCCAGGAATACGATCCGCAAAACGGGCGCCTTGCGCGGCTGGATTTCGAACGCTATTCGCTCGACCTTCCCGATTCCGGCCCGGTGCGCCAGCGTTGGCGCGAACCGGACGAACGCACCTTGAACGAATTGCTTCGCCCCGATGCACAAATCCGGCAAAACGAAAAAACATGGCTGGAATTCCGTACCGAAATCCATCGGCGTTTCGTCAGTCCGTTTTTGTGCCTGACCTTTACGCTGGTATCGCTTTGCTGCCTGCTTTTGGGGCCGCTCGACCGGCGCGGGCTGGGGTGGCGGATCGTGGCGGCAAGTGCGGCAGTGATTGTATTGCAGGGGCTTTACCTTGTGGCTTATAACGTGGCCAAGAACGGCGCGGCGGGGCTTGCCCTGATGTACGGCTTAACCTTCATACCGCTTTTTTTCAGCCTTTATCTCTTAAGCGCGCGTTCGGAAAAATTCCGGGGCGTTCTACACAGCAAAATCAGGACGCTGTCATGATCCGCCGTTTCTTTCCATCGACGTTGTGCCGGTATCTGGCGTGGATGTACACCAAGGCATTCTTCCAGCTTCTGGTGATCCTGCTGGGGATCGTCTATCTGTTTGATACGGTGGAATTGCTACGCCGTGCGGCGAAATTCGACAATGTTCCTTTATCGCTTGTGCTACAGATGGGGCTGCTCAAGCTACCCGAAATCGGGCAGATCATTTTGCCGTTCGCGATTTTGTTCAGTGCGCTGTACACCTTCTGGTTTCTCGCCCGCCGGCATGAGCTGGTGATCGTTCGCGCGGCGGGGTTATCGGTGTGGCAATTTTTGGGACCTATTATCGGCGTGGCCATGCTGATCGGGATTGTCCACATGTCCGTCATCAACCCCGTGGGGGCCGCAATGATGACGCGCTATCACGGGCTGGAGGCCGCGTATTTGAAACCGAACGACAACACGGTTTCGATCGGCGATCAGGGCTTGTGGCTCCGGCAAAAGAACGGCGAGGATGTGGTCATGCTGCATGCCGACAAGATAAAAATGCCGGAATGGAAATTGAACGGCGTTACTGTTTTTTACTTTACGCCTTCGGGTGATTTCCGGCGGCGGATCGATGCCGACAATGCAGGATTGAAAGACGGGCTGTGGACGTTCCGGAATATCGTTGTGAATGATCCGGGGCAGCCCCCCAGACGTGAAACGCGCGAAACATTGCCGACCAAACTGACGGTCTCTGAAATCGAAGAGAGTTTTTCGACCGCTGAAGAAACGCCGTTCTGGTCCTTGCCGTCCTACATCCGCACGATGGAAGAAACGGGTTTTGATTCCCGTAAACTGCGCATCCATTTCCAGACGCTTTTGGCGCAACCGCTGCTGTTTGCCGCCATGGTGATACTGGCCGCGACCGTTTCCTTGAAGGTTGCGCGGGCGCAGCAAACCGTTTTGATGATTTCGGCCGGCGTCATCATGGGGTTTTTGATGTTTTTCGCCTCCAGCTTTTTAAAGGCCCTTGGCGCATCCGACCAGATTCCGGTCTTTCTGGCCGCCTGGTTTCCCTCATTCATTGCGCTTAGCCTCGGAATTAGTGTCATTCTTACAACAGAGGATGGATGATTTTGGGACAAGAGCCTGTTTTGCGTTGAACGGGGCTTGGAGCGGTGTAAGGTTTGGACTATCTATACGTGCGACTGAAACTCTTTATTTTTCAGAATAATAGATAAAATTCGGAATTTGGTTAAGCAGCCGTAAAGGCGCTTTTGGTATAGTTTGAAGATATTCGGACCTTTTTAGGGGAAAAGAGACTATGTTTCGTAAAATAAATACAAAAATGATTTTGACCGTGGCGACCGCTCTGGTGCTGTCGGTGGGTCTGACGGCCTGTTCCACCACAAAGGGCGAACCTGTGATGGTCGGCGATGAACAGATCAGCGACCCGTTTGAAGGTACAAACCGCGTTGTGATGTCCATCAACGAAGGGATCGACAAGGCCGTGATCGAACCGGTTGCCCGCGGGTATCGCTATGTTGCACCCAAACCGGTGCGCAACAGTGTTCGCAATTTCCTGCGTAACCTTGAAAGCCCAATTATTATGGGAAACCAGCTTTTGCAGGGTGATCTTGCCGGTCTGGCCAATGCCACGGGCCGTCTTGTGATCAACACGCTGCTCGGTGTCGGCGGTCTGTTCGATGTGGCCGATATGGGCGGCATTCCTTATGAACCCGAAGATTTCGGCCAGACGCTCGCTGTCTGGGGTGTTGGAAACGGCCCTTATATGGTGATTCCGCTGCTTGGACCCTCGACAATGCGCGATGGCACGGGTCTTTTGGTTGATTCCTTCCTCGATCCGGTTCGCATCTACCTGTTCAATCAGGATCTGGAATGGCTGCACTATACCCGTGTCGGTGTTGGTGTGATTTCCAAGCGTGAAGAGCTTCTGGACGTGATAGACGATCTGCGCGCCAACTCCTTCGATTACTACGCCGCGATCCGTAGCGCGTATTACCAGCGTCGTCAGGCCCTGGTCCGTGATATGGATCCGAGCGTGAGTGCCGGCCCGGAAATTCCGGACTACGGCAACTAAGAAAAAGGCTGCGCCTTGCGAAGGTTTGCAGGGCGGCTGCCGTATTATTATAATGGAGGGAGCCTGATACTTGATTGATAGTACAGGCTCCTTTTGCTAAAAGGGCGACAGGATTGATCTGTCGGGAAGGATAAAAGATGAGACTTTCAGGTTATTTACTTTTTGGTGTTGCGTTTGTTGCCATCACGGGGACTGCCGTTGCCGGCACGAACGATGTTCGCCCGTTGGAAAGCCCTTCTTCCGTCCATCTGATCGGAGCCGCCGCCGGGCAGGACAGTGTTGCCGAAGGGGCAAAGAAGTTCGTGGACTCACTGGGTGCGCGCGGGATCAATTTTCTGGGCAACCAGTCGATGGGACAGGATGCCAAGAAGGCGGAATTTGCCAAACTGCTCAACGATACGTTCGATATGAACACGATCGGCCGGTTCGCGCTCGGCACATACTGGAAATCGGCATCTCCTGCCCAGCAGGTTGAATACCAAAAGTTGTTTCGTGATATGATCATCAAGGTCTATTCCAAACGCTTTTCAGATTACAAGGGCCAGCAATTCGTCGTGAAATCCGCCCGCCAGGAAAATGAAAAGGATTCGATTGTTACCTCATTCATCGTTCCCGGCGACGGCCCCGAAGTGAAGGTTGACTGGCGCGTGCGCAACAAGGGCGGCTCATACAAGATTGTCGATATTGTTGTTGAAGGCGTCAGCATGTCCCAGACGCAGCGCGCGGATTTTGCCAGCGTGATCCAGCGCGGCGGCGGGGACATCAATGTCCTTTTGAACGAACTGCGTAAATAAGCAGATTTTGAAATCAAATAAAAAACCCTCCTGTGTGGAGGGTTTTTTTATGAGTATCAGTTTGGGGCTTTAATTCAGGAAACCGAAGCCGCTGACCCCGTCTTTCAACTGACGTCCGACACTTCCTGCACCGCCCGCGACATATTTCACCATTCCTTGTGCCGGATCTCCATCCGTTGCGCCGAAGGATTGGATACCCAGGCCCATCCAACGCGTAATATTGTCCGGGATAATGTCCACCAGCTTGAAGCAGGCCGTGCCGATCATATAGACAATGATTGCGTAGACGACACTGAAGAAAAACTCATCGATCGGCCCGCGTTTGTAAATAGCCTGTGATGCGCCGTTTGGGTTTGTACCCGTACCGGGAGGATTAAAACATCCGGTCGGTGAAAGGCTGTTGACCGCATGGCCTGTGACGTTGGAAATGACCAGGTAGAAAATCTGGTTCAGTACCCTTACCATCGCGCCGAAGATAATGATGCTTCCCAAAAATGCGATGATAATAATGACCGGCCGCAAAAAAATTTCGAGGATATAAAAGTATCCGGATTCAGCGGCATCGCCCGGCATTCCTTCGCCATCGATCCGCAAATGGGCGAGGGCCCAGAGCGGAACGCCCACCATCGCCTCGAAGATAGCCTTGATCCATGTCATGACCGCAAAGAAGAAATAAATAAACGGCATAAAGGGCAAGACGTAAAAGAGGATAAAGCCGAGTACCAGACCGATAGACGCCGTTGTAACAAAAAAGCTGGTAGCGGCTTGCAATGACTGGGCCATCGTTTGTTTTTTCAAGATGGTTAGAATACCGGAACCAATGCCAAATCCGGCCGCCATGGCAAAAGAACGGATGGAGTGTTCGAC